>JAFGWD010000287.1 GCA_016937315.1 Rhodospirillaceae bacterium | reverse complement strand
GAGACACCAAGGGACGCAAGGCATGGCGTAAATTGCTGGTTAGACGCGCACTGGTCACCCGGTGAATCCGGGCCAAGCGCGGCGAATGATTGACACGCGCCCAAAACGACAGCCAAACAGCGGTCAACTCCGGGCGAAACTGCTCGTGCCCCAAATTGGCCTCCAGAATCGCGTCCAAGCGGGCCTCCGGCGTCTTAGCGGACAGCAATAAGCGCCGCTGACGATCCCACAAGGAAAAACCGATGTGACGCATGGTCGCATCCATCAGTTCGGCCTTATCGCCAAAATAATGACTGACAATCCCTGCCGTTAGACCGGCACGCTTGGCTATACGGGCCAAGCTGGCACCTTCCAGGCCATCTTCGTGGATGGTTTGGATGCATGCGGCGATCAAATCTTCCCGGCGCTGTGTTTTTAGGCTGTGACGTCCCATGCCCGAGTTATCTCATAAATTGATTGAACGTTCAATTAAAAAATAACCGGACCGAGAGATCCCCTCGGACCGGCCTACCGTTTTTCATCAATCCACAATGGAATTACTTTAAGGCGGCTTTAACCCGAATCGCGACATCGGCAGGAACCCAGGTCGTCCACATTTCTGGATGCTCGACCAAAAAGGCTTTTGCCGCAACCTCGGCATCGGACACACCGCCGGTTTCGCGCATCACCACCAATGCTTTGGACACCAAATCATTGCTGGTTTGCACCCGAGAAAAGAACGTCGTGAGTTTCGGTGCTTGCTTAGCAAAATCCGTATTAATGGTGGTGTAAATCTTCATTACCGGGAACGCCGTCGCCTTATCCGGGTTTTCGGTGCTCCCCATTTTCTCCCACGTCGCCTCGTCGTAAACCGGCTCATCAAGCTTCACGACATCATACTTGCCAAGAACCCACGTCGGCCCCCAGTAATAGAATAGAATGGGTTTCTTGCGCTTGAACGCAGATGAAATCGCCGCGTCCAGCGCGGCCCCCGTCCCAGGACGAAAATTCGTATAATCGCCTTCCAAACCATAAGCGTGCAGCTTCTTGGTGCTGACAAGCTCACCGCCCCATCCGGCAATACCGTTGTAAAAGCGCCCCTTGTCCGGCTCTTCCGGGTCCCTAAAGACGACTTTGTACTTTGGTAAGTCGAACACCGATTTCAGACCCTTGGCCTGAGCTTCCGGCCCCTCGACCACATAACGCGGGACGAACCACCCCTGCACCGCATCGTCAAAGATCACGCCAATAGACTTGATATTGCCCGTTGCCTTCGCCTTGGCCCAAGGCTCCTTCAGGACACCAATCCACTGCTCCATGGTGATATCGATATCGCCACGAGCCATACCATTCAACAGCGGGATACTGCTGCCAGGGATATCCTCAGTCTTGCAGCCATAGCCTTTTTCAACAATGAACCGCGCCAACGCGTTATGAAACGCGGCGGAGGCCCAATCTAAGCCAGCAAAGACAACCGGGCGGCTGACTTCGCATTGCGGGGCCTTTGCCTGCGCTAGGCCGGGAACAACCGCGAGGGCTGTCAAGGCGAGAGCAAAGCCCGTCTTACGAAAACGCATAAGGTAAACTCCTTCGATGAAGTCTGTCGTGTCAATCGAGATCACGCACGATTCGCAACACGCGGATGCGTCACATGGTCCCGACAGCGGAGCACCGAAAGACACCGATTCCGCTGGCACGAAACCGGCACACGGGGAAAGAAAATCAGGTAAAGAACCCGAACCCAGAAGACAAACGCGACAGAAATAAGTCGATTCGCGATAGATGTCTTCCGCCCACCAGGCAATGGCAGATATGGGTTTGATAATCCCCGATTCCCCATCAACATGGATTTTGAAATGATGGGAACGATGCCAGTGAACGGCGCAGACAATCTGCACCAACGATGGACAATACAATCCATGCCTTGATGTGACTACCGTTTATTCGTAACCCTCTGCATCCAAATGAATTCCACCACATTTCCTTACGATTTTGGCGTGCCGACACGCCTCCTGATGCACAGACACGAATACCCTGATAAACTTTATGGATAAGCAACTCCAAAGATCGCCACACACTCGAAACAGTCAAGGAGGGACAAACCATGAAGGGTTTCGCCATGTTGGGCATCGGCAAGGTCGGTTGGATCGAAAAAGCCAAACCCGTCGCCGGACCATTGGACGCGATTGTACGCCCACTTGCCGTGGCACCGTGCACATCGGATGTGCATACGGTGTGGGCCGGGGCAATCGGCGAGCGCCACGACATGATTCTGGGACATGAATCGGTGGGCGAGGTGGTCGAGGTCGGCGCATTGGTCAAAGACTTCAAGCCCGGAGACCGGGTCATCGTCCCCGCCATCACACCGGATTGGGGGGCCGTGGAATCACAAGCCGGCTTTCACCAACATTCCGGTGGCATGCTGGCGGGATGGAAGTTTTCCAACTTTAAGGATGGCGTCTTCGCGGAATTTTTCCACGTCAACGAAGCCGATGCCAACCTCGCCCTACTGCCCGATGGAATCGCCCCGGAAACCGCCGTGATGCTGCCAGATATGGTGGTCACCGGCTTCCACGGCGCCGCACTGGCTGGGGTGTGTCCAGGGGACACGGTATGCGTGATCGGCATCGGTCCGGTTGGATTGATGTCGGTGGCGGGAGCCAACATGATGGGGGCATCACATCTCTTTGCCGTCGGTTCACGCCCCATTTGCGCCGAACGGGCACGGGAATACGGCGCAACCGATGTCATCAACTACAAGACCGGTGATATCGTGCAACAAATCTTAGACAAGACCAAAGGACAGGGCGTCGATCGGGTGATCATCGCTGGGGGAGACGTCGATACCTTTGCCCAAGCGGTGGAGATGCTGAAACCCGGCGGCGCCATTGGCAACGTGAACTACCTGGGCGAGGGCGACTTCATCAAAATTCCGCGCCTCGCCTGGGGTGTCGGCATGGGGCACAAAATGGTCAACGGCGGCCTAACCCCTGGCGGTCGGTTGAAAATGGAAAAAATGGCGGCTCTGGTGGAGGTCGGTAAACTCGATCCCAGTCGTTTGGTGACCCACCGTTTCCACGGCCTCGATAAAATCGAAGACGCCCTGATGTTGATGAAAGACAAGCCCACAGACCTGATCAAGCCTGTGGTCCTCATTGACTGACGACGGACTGACCTTTGTCGGGTTTGCAACAGCCGACAAACCGACAAACCGGCGGCCAACGGGCTGCCGGTTTTTTATTATATGCTTTGATATCAATATGATAAACGCACAAATCAAAAACGGCACAAGGATTGCGCTACTCCGCTTGAAAACGGGTTTTTCCCGCCACGGACACGAGCCGGAGGACGATCATGCCGCTGGGAACTTCCGACGATGCGACTTTGCCGACACCACCGCAACGCACCACAACACGCAGCGGATGCGCCTCCACACGATGTGGCGATGACCCCGCGTCCACCCTCTCCGATGCCGTCCGCGCCAAGGTCGAAACCCACCCCTGCTATTCCGAAACCGCACATTTGCGCTTTGCCCGCATGCATGTGGCCGTAGCCCCTGCGTGCAACATTCAGTGCAATTACTGCAATCGCAAATTCGACTGCGCCAATGAATCCCGACCCGGCGTGGTATCCGAAGTCCTGAATCCAGAGCAGGCTGAGCGCAAGGTCAAGGCCGTCGCCTCCCGTATCCCACAATTGACGGTCATGGGAATCGCCGGACCTGGTGATCCACTAGCCAACCCGAAGCACACCTTCGGAACCTTAACACGGGTCAGTTCATCAATGCCCGGCATCAAGCTGTGCCTGTCCACCAACGGCTTGGTCCTGCCGCAGTACGTGGACGACATCGTGGCATTAGGGGTGGATCACGTCACCATCACCATCAATGCCATAGATCCCCATATCGGCGCGAAGATTTATGCTTGGGTAATTTGGAAGGGACAGCGCCTGACCGGCACAGTGGCAGCAGCCACCCTCATCGCCCAGCAATTGAAAGGGTTGGAAATGCTGGTGGCGCACGGCGTCCTGGTCAAGGTCAATTCGGTGATGATCCCCGGCATCAACGACAAACACCTGAAAGCCGTTTCCCGCTTGATCAAAGCCAAGGGCGCCTTCTTGCACAACATCATGCCGCTGATTTCGGAGCCAGAGCACGGCACGGCATTCGGGTTGTCAGGACAACGCGGCCCCAGCGATGATGAGCTGAAGACCCTCCGCGACGACTGCGCCAAAGGAATGGCGGTGATGCGCCACTGCAAGCAATGTCGAGCCGACGCCATCGGCTTGCTCGGCGAAGACCGTCATGCTGAGTTCACCATGGACAAGATCGCCGCCATCGAAACCGCCAATGCCACACAACCCGAACCTGAACCGATTTTCATGGCTGTGGCTACGTCCAACCGAGAGGTCATCGACGTCCATTTTGGCCATGCCCAGTGGTTCGCAATTTACACCGTCTCCTCCCACGGCGTGCGTTTTATCGAAACCCGCTCTGTCGCCACCTATTGCCATGGCACAACAGATTGCGATGATCCTGCCGACGACCTGGAACGCACCATTACCGCCTTGCACGGGTGTTCAGCGGTGGTCTGCGCCCGGATTGGCCTTGGCCCTTGGGAACGCCTGGAAAAAGCCGGCCTGCACCCGAATGGCGAACATGGATGGGAAGCCGTAGAACCAGCCCTTTCCGCCCTTTACATCGAGATGCAAAAGACTGCGAGCCCCACCAAAACGACGGCCCGTCAATCAACGGGATAGGCCAAAATCATTGCAATTTTCGCGACATGCATGACAGGGCTTTCCCGATTGGCTCAGGTATGAGAGCATCTGCCCGATTGAGGGGGAAAACCGCTTCGTCGACGGCGCGGCATCCCTCCACAGGAGGGACACTGAGTGACGGGGGTCAACTCGGATTGTCCCAATCGGTGAGCCGTCGGCAGAAAGAGGGGTCTCGCGTATGTGTAAGGCGAAAGTCACGTTTGCTGATATCGATAAGACCGTAACGGTGCCTGAAGGAACGCGCCTGATCGATATCTCAGAGGATGTTGGGACAGGCATCATCTATGGCTGCCGTCAGTGCAGTTGCGGCAGATGCATGGTCGAAGTGATTGACGGAGAAGACGGCCTAGACCCGCCTTCCGTATTGGAAATCAAGGTGTTGGAACATCACGAAGGCGGCGCGAACAGCCGCTTGGCCTGCCAAGCACGGATTACCGGGGACGTCACCTTACGTCCACGATCACACGGCTGAGATCAAAACCGAAAAGGAACCCACATGCCGCTGCCGCTGCCGTCCCCCGGACCATCCATCGCCCGCGCCTGCGTGCGAAAACAAGGAATCGGTACGGCCACGGCAGCGGCAGCGCGGCGGTGCGATACCCACACCACCCGCCGGAATTGGTTCGCTACACGTACCTGCCTGCTCGGGTGGGGACAAGGCTCCCCCCTCGATGCCCCACTGGCCTCGCTTCTTGCCGCGTCATGGACCGGAAAGAGCATTCTTCCGCCACGCCTCGGCCTCCGCGCGTGGAACTTCCGAGCCCTGATGCGCCACCATTTCCCTGGATTCCCCTTGCGAGCGCTCCCTGTGCCACGACATGAAGTGGAAAAAATTTCTGTACCGCGAACTGTGCAAAAGCGAGACGGGTTATGTCTGCCGATCCCCCAGTTGCAACGCCTGCCCCAGATACGACGACTGCTTTGGCTCCGAAGTCTGACGTCGATGTCACGCTATCCTGGCCCTCCGCCCTCCCTGAAGCATGGCGCAGGGCACATGATGCCACCTGCGACACACCATGCTCCCCAGACACCCTCAACAGGATCAAGGATCGCGGAGAGGCGGCCTACTTGGGACTGGCCATCGGCGATGCCCTCGGAGCCACCACCGAGTTCTTAACCCCGCGTGAGATTAAGGCCCAATTCGGTGTGCACAAGGACATCGTCGGCGGCGGCTGGCTGCACCTGAAACCCGGACACGTCACCGACGACACAGAAATGAGCCTCGCCCTGGGCCGCGCCATTCATGAACACGGCGGCATCTTCTCAGCACAAGCCGCCGCCGAAGCCTTTTCCACCTGGATGAGCCGCAAGCCAGTGGATATTGGGCACACCGTTCGCCGGGGCATTTCCGCATACCGCCGCACCGGCCTCCCCTTCGTCGCCGACAACCCCATGAACGCGGGCAATGGCGGCGCGATGCGAGTCTTGCCGGTGGCTCTTGCCACGCTTGGTGCGCCATGGGATCAGGTCTTGCGAGCAATTCGCCTGCAAGCCCACGTCACCCACACCTGCCGCTTGGCCGACGCGGGAACGGAAATCGTCGTCGCCCTGATTCAAACCGCCCTAAGAACCGCTACACCTGGGACTAACGATTTAACCCCTTTGGTTGAAATCTTCAGCACCGACTGGCCCGAGTTTTCCCCAAACGGAAAGCCCGAGACCAACCCCTCCGGCTTTATCGTGCACACACTCCGTGCGGTTTTCCAGGCCCTGTTGCTGTCCGAAGGATTCGAGACCGGGCTGATCAATGTGGTCAATCGCGGCGGCGACGCCGATACCACCGGTGCCATTCTGGGCATGATCCTCGGCGCGACACATGGCACCACCGCCATACCCAAGCGCTGGATAAAAAAACTGAACCCCGTCACCCGCTCCGCCTGCATCGAACAAGCCCACGCTCTGCTGGGGTTTTCCCCGGCCATCGGCGGCACCCACCGGACCCTCACGCTTTAGGTGGCTGCTCGATTAAGACCAAAACGCAGTCAGCGGTGCGTCAATCACCGTGAGGCCCATCTGGCCGGCGAAACGGCATTCCTTCGGCGTCGGATTCTCAGCAACCAACCACCCTGCTGCATGCGGGTCCGCATCATAGACAAGATCACGGACGATCATCCGTTCGGTGTCTTTTTTCAAACGTACCCCCGCAATCAGGTACTGTTTGCCTTTGCGATAGGTTTTGAGGAACGGTGGTAAGGCAAAGCCCCCCATCATTTCGGTGAGGAAGTCCACAAAATCCGCGTCCGACGCAATATAACTTTCCCTGGGCTGTGCACACCCCAAAGGCTTGAACAGAATCGGCAGGCCGCCGGAGGCAAGGGCTTCGGCCTCAACCGCTTCGTCCAACGGCACATAGTCCTTCGCGTCATGCCGAAAAGCACGGTAGCGCGGGTCCGCCCGACTCAACCGTGCCACCCCTTGGATCAACACATGAGCACGGTCCGCAAACAATTTCGGCAACACAGAATCCCGATTCAGGTCCACCACATAGCGCGGTTGCGCCGTCGCAATCCAACGCATTTGCGGACTGACCGACCACCTACGAGCCTCATAAAGCTCCGTCAGAAAGCGGTTAATAAACTTGCGGCCTCGTTTGAATTCCAAATTCATCGCGGCACGGGAAAAGTCTGTCATCAACTTAGGCGACATCGGCTTGCCGTCATTCATGGCAAGGATCAGATCATTGCCCTGCACCGGCAAGGACTCGCCAGTATCCACATCCGTACACCCATCCTGGGAATCCGGGCCGAGAATCGGAACAATTCGCCCACTGCCCAAACCGGCATGCCAGGTATCCAAAAGAACTGAGGCCTCGGAGGAATTCATGGCGTATCCTTTCATGATCTTCCAAGGTCCACGCAAGAATCGATCCAAAGGGCGCAACCCCCGACACTCAGCCAAAGAAGGACAGAGGTGCTATCCGATCTTGTCGGGAATCCGACAAAGCCGATGTGTCAACAGGTCCAGTACCGCAAGGCAACACGGTACGCACCGCCAATCACCATCACCTCATTCTCGCCTTTCAGCTTTCCGGGCAACAAATCCGAGCAACAAAACACCTTTTGTCGTGGAATACGGGCCTCCAGGATGTTGTCCCCGAATTCTCCGGCGCGGTCAGGATCGGCCGTGAACGAATTCATGGCGTTCAGCACAACGGTGGCTTCGCGAGCCGAAACCCGATCCAGAATGTCAAAATCATCAATGGCATTCACGCCGCGATAAAGCGTCAAATGCGTGGTGATGCTTTTCGCCAGTTCGTACTGGGCATACGCATACAAAAGATCCAATTGTGCATCCAGCGCATGGGTGGCGTAGACCCCACGCGCACGTTCCTGGACAAAACGCATGTCTGCGCCCTCATCACCGGCATGCAATCGACCTTTATGGAAACGTGTCAACAAACCAAACCGGCTTTCCACCCACCCTTTGATAACAGCGGCCTCACGGCCATCCGCATCAAAGAACCACCCTCGCAACATCCGCAAATAATCCGCCTTGGTGCGGTGGCGTTTTCGCTCGCCCCCCGCATCCTCTGGCGTTTCCAAACAAAAATGCACGGTCATGTAATCAATGAAGCGTTCCGCCCGTGCGAGAGGGTCCGCCAAACCATCCAGCATCATGAACAATTCGGCGTGAAACGGGAAAACACCGTCGAGGACAATGTCCTCAGGCTCTTCCTGAAACCGCAAGCTGCCCAAGACCACCGGCGGCAGGTTGCAGCGGTTAATCGGCAGACGCGCCCAAGACGGCAAACTGGGGGGGGCTGGCGTGGAAACGATGTCGTCGGCCATACGATCTCTCGGGAGTTTTGTTGTGTATGCCACGCGGCACGTTCCACCTACATGAAAAATAAATAAAACAGAATCAGTGCGTTGTCCAGAAAATCAGGATTGGCACAAGCTTTGCTGATGAGGGCGTGGTCGGGTTTGCAAGCCAAGGCGGACTTCGACACGGATTTTCTTGACCGGTTCCGCAGAAGGGGCCGTTGGGACACACAAGGGAGAAAGACCATGGCTTTGCGTCAATGTGCAATTTACGGCAAGGGTGGCATCGGCAAGTCCACAACCACCCAGAATCTGGTTTCTGCTTTGGCGGAAATGGGCAAAAAGGTGTTGATCATTGGCTGCGATCCGAAGGCAGACTCGACGCGCCTGATTCTTCATGCCAAAGCACAGGACACCATCATGAGCCTGGCCGCCGAGGCCGGGAGCGTTGAGGACCTGGAACTGGAAGACGTGCTGAAAACCGGCTATCGCGGCATCAAGTGCGCGGAGTCCGGTGGACCGGAACCGGGCGTCGGCTGCGCCGGTCGTGGCGTGATCACCGCCATCAACTTCCTGGAAGAAGAAGGCGCCTACGAGGAAGACCTCGACTTCGTGTTCTATGACGTCCTTGGCGACGTGGTCTGCGGGGGCTTCGCCATGCCAATCCGCGAAAACAAAGCACAAGAAATCTACATCGTCTGTTCCGGTGAAATGATGGCGATGTTCGCCGCCAACAACATTTCCAAAGGCATCGTGAAGTATGCGACCACCGGCTCGGTGCGCCTCGCCGGCCTGATCTGTAACTCGCGCAATACCGACCGTGAAGACGAGCTGATCATGGAATTGGCCGCCAAGCTGGGCACCCAGATGATTCACTTCGTACCGCGTGACAATATCGTGCAGCGTGCCGAAATCCGCCGCATGACGGTGATCGAATTCGACCCCACCTGCAAACAGGCCGACGAATATCGGACCCTGGCGAAGAAGATCTACGAAAACAAAAAGTTCGTCATCCCCACTCCCATCGAAATGGAAGAACTGGAGACCTTGTTGATGGAATTCGGTCTGATGGATGTCGAAGACGAAAGCGTCGTCGGCAAGACTGCCGCTGAGTTGGCCGTCTGATCAGGATTTTGCAACACACGTCAGAGGAGGGCCGAATATGGCTGCAATGACGCGCGAAGAAACGCAGAACCTGATCCAAGAGGTTCTGGCGGTCTATCCCGAAAAGGCGAAAAAAGACCGTGCCAAACACTTAATGGTCAACGATCAAAGCCTCGACGTGGCGAAAAAGTGCATCACGTCGAACCGCAAATCGTTACCTGGCGTGATGACCATACGCGGCTGTGCGTACGCCGGATCGCGTGGTGTGTGTTGGGGGCCGATCAAGGACATGATCCACATTTCCCACGGCCCCGTGGGGTGTGGCATGTATTCGACCATGGGCCGCCGCCACTACGCCAACGGCACCACCGGCGTGGACATTTTCACCACCATCAACGTCACCACCGATTTCCAGGAAAAAGACATCGTCTTCGGCGGCGATAAAAAGCTGAAAGCCTCGTTCGACGAACTGGAAAAGCTGTTTCCCTTGGCCAAGGGCTACACCGTGCAATCGGAATGCCCGGTCGGCCTGATCGGCGACGACATCGAATCGGTATCCAAAGTCAAAACCGCAGAAATCGGCAAGACCATCGTTCCGGTGCGCTGCGAAGGATTCCGGGGCGTGTCGCAATCGCTGGGCCACCACATCGCCAACGACAGCATCCGCGACTGGGTGCTTCCCACCCGCGTCGGCAAGGACGACGGCTTCACAACCACACCCTATGACGTCAACATCCTTGCCGATTACAATATTGGTGGTGATATTTGGCCGTCGCGCATGCTGTTGGAAGAAATCGGTCTGCGCGTCATCGCACAAATTCCCGGCGATGGCACCTTGATGGAAATGGAGAAATCCATCCATGCAAAGCTGAACCTGCTGCACTGCTATCGCTCGATGAACTACATCTCGCGCCACATGGAAGAAACGTTCGGGATGCCGTGGATGGAATACAACCTGTTCGGTCCAACCAAGATCGAACAGTCCTTGCGTGCCATTGCCGAACGCTTCGACGACAAAATTAAGGACGGCGTCGAGGCGGTCCTAGCCAAATACAAGCCGCAGTGGCAGGCCGTGGTAGACAAATACCGCCCGCGCCTGGAAGGCAAAAAAGTGATGCTGTACGTCGGCGGCTTGCGCCCGCGTCACATCATCGGCGCCTACGAAGACCTCGGCATGGAGGTGGTCGGCACGGGATACGAATTCGCGCACAACGACGATTACGACCGCACCATCAAGGAAATGGGGGGCGCCACCCTGATCTATGATGATGTCACGGCGTACGAACTGGACGCGTTCGTGAAAAAGATCAAACCCGATTTGATCGGCTCGGGCATCAAGGAAAAGTACCAATTCCAGAAAATGGGCTTCCCGTTCCGTCAGATGCATTCCTGGGACTATTCCGGCCCGTATCACGGCTATGACGGCTTTGCCATCTTTGCCCGCGACATGGACATGACGCTGAACAACCCGTGCTGGAAAGAAATCAAGGCACCGTGGCTGCGCCCCTCTCCAGCGGAAACTCAGGCGGCATAGCCGGTCAGAATAAAACTTCGCGGAGGGGCTCGGTCCCTCCGCACCTCCCCTTAGTTTTCGCCGCATAGCGGTAGGCGACATACGGGGGCACCGGGCCGCTCCCCCCTTGCGGGTACGAGCAGAACCGCAGGTTTTTGAGAGGAATTCATCCCCGGCGACTGCGAATGTGCGGCGCGGGAAGGAGATAGTGCCATGAGCCAGACAATCGACGACATCAAGGCCGGCTACCCCTTGTTCCTGGACCAGGACTACCAGGATATGTTCGAGGGCAAGCGTGCCAATTTCGAAGAAGCCGCAACCGCCGATAAAGTCCGCGAGGTCTTTGAGTGGACAACCTCGGCAGAATACAAAGACATCAACTTTTCCCGCACCGCCGTGACCATCAGCCCGGCGAAGGCCTGCCAGCCGCTGGGCGCTGTGCTTTGCGCGCTGGGCTTCGAAAAGACCCTGCCCTATGTCCACGGCAGTCAAGGCTGCGTTGCGTACTTCCGCACCTATTTCAATCGGCACTTCAAAGAACCGATTGCCTGCGTTTCGGATTCCATGACCGAAGACGCGGCGGTATTCGGTGGCCACAACAACCTGTACCAGGGGCTTGAGAACGCCTTTGCGCTCTATAAGCCTGAGGTCATCGCAGTTTCCACCACCTGTATGGCGGAAGTCATCGGCGATGATTTGAATGCCTTCATCGCCAACGCCAAAAAAGAAGGCCACATTCCACAAGACTTGCCCGTCCCATTCGCGCATACCCCCAGTTTCGTGGGCAGCCACGTCGCCGGATGGGACAGCATGATGGAAGGCATTCTACGCTGCTTTACGGCGCAAGCCATGGAAGGCAAAGAGGTCGGCTCCAACGGTAAGATCAACGTGGTGCCGGGCTTTGAAACCTATCTCGGCAATTACCGCGTCTTGGACCGGATGCTGGACGAAATGGACGTACCTCACACCATCCTGTGCGATCCCAGCGAAGTTCTGGACACGCCTGCCGACGGCGAATACCGCATGTATGCGGGTGGCACCAGCCAGTACGACGTCAAGGACGCACCCAACGCCATCGACACCTTGCTGTTACAGCCTTGGCAGTTGGTTAAGACCAAGAAAGTGGTCAAGGATCTGTGGAACCAGCCCACAACCCCGGTGGTCTACCCCATGGGACTGGCTGGCACGGATACGTTTTTGATGGCGGTCTCCGCGCTCACCGGCAAGCCGATTGCCGACAGTTTGACCAAAGAACGTGGACGCTTGGTGGACATGATGACCGACAGCCACGCTTGGCTGCACGGAAAGACATTTGCTCTGTGGGGTGATGCTGACTTCCTGCTCGGCATGGTCCGATTCCTTATGGAGTTGGGGGCCGAACCGACTCACATCCTGTGTGCCCACGCCAACAAGAAATGGGAAAAGGAACTCCAGAAGGTCCTGGATGCCTCTCCCTATGGCGCAAACGGCAAAATTTACATCGGCAAAGACCTGTGGCACATGCGCTCCCTGGTTTTCACGGATCGTCCCGACTTCATGATCGGCAATTCCTATGGCAAGTTCATTCAACGCGACACCCGTGCTCTGGACCCGGATTTGGAAGTGCCGTTGATCCGTATCGGCTTCCCAATTTTCGATCGTCATCACCTGCACCGCAGCACCACGCTGGGCTATGAAGGCGCGATGCAGATCCTCACCACTCTGGTCAATGCGGTGTTGGAGCAAATGGACAAAGAAACAGGGTTGCTGGGCAAAACCGACTTCAATTACGATTTGGTTCGTTAAGGTTTCCAAAGGGCGGCATCGGCTGTTGGGGCGTTCCCAAAACGTGGTGCCGCCCCCCGGCTTTTCGGGGGAAGTCCGTTCGAGTCCTCGGAAACCTTACAGGAGGCGTAAAATGCCCAGTGTCATGGTGCGACGTAACGACGAAGGTAAACTTCTGTTCTATATCGCGAAAAAAGACCTGGAAGAGGTCATCACAGCCGTCGAACACGATACCACAGACGCATGGGGCGGAACGGTCACCTTGGGCGATGGGGAGACGTTTTACATCGACCCAATCAGCCCACCACCGGCCTTTCCCACCACTTTGCGCTTCCGGCGAGTCGAATAGCCGCAGCGCCGCGCGGCACAAATCATCAACCGACCGTATCCAAGGGAGTATCAGCCGTGGCCATGAAAATCGACAAAGACTTGTGCACTGCGTGTGGAGAATGTGAATCGGTCTGCCCAACCGGCGCAATTTCTCCTGCCAAGGGCGTGTACAAGATTGACCCAACCATCTGCACCGAATGCGAGGGCGAAGCCGACGAACCGCAGTGCATGAGCACCTGCCCCGACGGCTGCATTGATTTTCTGGTGGCCTAAAACCACCAGCAGAGGACCGGGGCACACCTGGTCCTCTCTCGTGTCTTCGTCCTTGGGGGAGATTCCGATGCCCAATACCGCTCATTCGATTACCGAAGCCATCGCACTGCGTATTGGTCTGGCCGCCCGTGCCCTACCCGACGTAGAGCCACAACGCCTGATTCAGGCCCTACTGGACGCCTTAAAGGGCAAGGCACCAACCCCGACCACACTACAAACTTTGACCGTTCGCCGTCTCAAGGAGGCATTGGACGGCGCACTGTCCGATCAACCCAACACGCAATTGAAAGAGGCCGTCGCCTTCCTGCGTGGCGAAACCGCAATAACCGAAGTCGCCGACACCGTGCCAACACCGATCCCCTATCCCGACGGTGATCTGCCCGGTTCCATCCGCGTTGCATTGGCATCCAATTCCGCCGAATCCCTGGATGGACACTTCGGAACCTGCGTGCGTTTTCTGATCTATCAGGTCTCCCCCACCGAAGCCCGCTTGATCGACGTCCGCCGCGCCGAGAATGGCCGCACCATAGAGATGGACAAGAACGACCTGCGTGCGGAACAAATCAAAGATTGTGAGTTGCTGTATGTTGTCTCCATCGGGGGCCCCGCAGCGGCAAAGGTGGTGCGACGCGATATCCACCCGGTAAAAAAACCCGATGGCGGAGAAGCCCGCGTGGTGCTGGCCGAGCTGCAAGGCGCACTGGCCATGCCCCCTCCGTGGCTCGCTAAGGCTATGGGGCAGACCTATGCCCCCGTCGCTTGGACTTCGGTCGATGATTGACTGCGGGACCTTAACCCAGGTCATCGAAATCCTTGCCACCAGCGCGGCGCGTGATGTTACGGTGGTCGCCAAACAGGTCCGATCGAAAATCCCCGAGATAACGATCTCGACCTGCGACGACGACGATGTCTGTGGCGTCAAACCACTGGCCGAAACCCCAGGCATCAACCTATACCTGCTGTCCACAAACGGTGTCTGCCTGAGCCTAACACGCGACCCGGAAATCGCCATGGGTGTGGTCCTTGCCTCAGTTGCCACCGACTGATGTCAGGACTTTGACACCATTGAAGAACCCGCTGGAAAAATCAGCCCCATAAGGCGAGACTTACCCCCGCACAGCCTTTGCCACCATCCACGCGGGAGAAGACCATGACACAAGGCCAAGCCACACCGTGCCACATCTGGCACCGTTTTCTGTGTCGATGTGGCGCGGCCCTGACCGTGATCTTTTGCCTGTTCTCCAACCCGTTAGCTGCCGCCGAACCCATCGTCCTGCAACTGAAGTGGACGCACGCCTTCCAATTCGCCG
>JAFGWD010000286.1 GCA_016937315.1 Rhodospirillaceae bacterium | reverse complement strand
GGCGTCAGCAAATAGAGGCGGCAGGTCATGAAAACGGTATCTTTCGCGGACGGAGTGGATTTTCCTGGACGCTAGAACAATTCCGGGGCTGAGGGAAGTGCCTTGGATATATGGCGCGTGCGTATCATGATGTGGGAAAGGCAAGGGGAGATTACCATGTCCTTTGAGACCCTGATTGTGGAGATTCGCAACACAGTCGGTTTGATCGTTTTGAATCGTCCGCAGGCTTTGAATGCTCTGTCCGCGCAGTTGGTTTCTGAACTGCAGGACGCATTGGTGGCTTTTGACGCCGATGACGGTATCGGTGCCGTGGTTGTGACCGGGAGTGAGAGAGCCTTTGCCGCTGGGGCCGATATCAAGGAAATGGCGACAAAGACCTACGCATCATGCGTCTTGGAGAACTTTATCACGTCGGGATGGGAGGCGACCACGCACACGCGTAAGCCGGTGATTGCGGCGGTGGCGGGGTTTGCTCTGGGCGGTGGTTGTGAACTGGCGATGATGTGCGACATCATTATTGCGGCGGATAACGCCAGCTTTGGCCAGCCGGAAATTGGCTTGGGCATTATTCCAGGTGCGGGGGGAACCCAACGTTTGGCGCGTGCTGTGGGTAAGGCGAAGGCTATGGATATGGTGTTGACGGGACGTAGGATCGATGCGGTGGAGGCCGAACGTATTGGTTTGGTGTCGCGGGTCGTCCCGCTGGCAGATTTGTTGCCTGAGGCTCTGGCGGTTGCGGAAACCATTGCGGGATTGGGACGGGTTGCCATGTTGGCGGCCAAGGCGGCGGTCAATGTGGCTTTTGAAACCACCTTAGCTGAAGGTGTGCGGTATGAGCGCCAAGCCTTCCACGCCCTGTTTTCCACAGAGGATCAGAAGGAAGGCATGGCCGCTTTCGTCGAGAGGCGTCATCCGAAGTTCAGAGGCTGTTGAGCCATGTGGTTGCCGCAGCGGTGAGGGCCTGCATGTTGGGCCGTCCTGATGGTGGCGGAAATCGCCAATGTGGCTGTGGCGGCGGTCCCAAAAGCAGGACACTGCCCTGATGTTCGGCAATTTCAGATAGGGTTTCGGTGACTCGTGCGGGTATTGCGGGGGCAGGATCGAAGCGCAAAGCAGGAAGACGCAGATGTAATGCTGCCAATACTAAGCCAGGGGCGGTGCCGCAGTGAAAAATGACCGGGCATGGTGGCTTGGGTGTGGCCCCCAAGAAGGCACGCAGCCATGCGGGACCCAGGACATCCGCCATGTCTGCGGGGGTTTCGATATGGACCGCGCCATGATACGCAGTGGCTGCGGCGATTCCGGCAAGAGCCTGTGAACGGTCGTTGATGATCAGGGTTGCTAAGTCGATAAAAGACACGGCGTTTCCATACCTTCGATTGACGTCAAGGAGTTCCGGAATTATCCTTCAATCCGTTTCACTGCATATGGCGATAATACATTGAAACCATTCGCGGTATACAAGCTTTCACGGGCCGAAGCTGCCCTTCGCCGTCTGGATGCTGCCGTGGCCTCCCTGGAGGAGGCCGTGGCGGAGCGTGCTTCGGCGCCGCGTCTGATCGGGGATGTCCCGGAAATGTCTTTTGGTGACGGCGAAAATCTCGCCGATCTGCGCCGCCAGTATGATGTTTTGGCGACGGCGGCGCGGGCTGCCTCCGACGGCATCGACGACACCGTGGTGCGCCTGAAACACCTGTTGGAAGGATAAGGCGGTGGCTCAGGTAACGCTAACAATCGCGGGACATCAATATCATATCTCCTGCGATGATGGGCAGGAGGCTCAAATCGGCCGCTTGGGGCGGTATCTTGATCAGCGCGGCAGTGAATTGACGGCGGCGATTGGGCCAATCCAAGAAAATTTATTGCTGGCCATGGTGGGTTTGCTGATTGCCGATGAGTTGGCCGAAACCTACGGTGAGCTTGAAGAATTGCGTGCCGCGACGGGTTCTGGTGGGGCCGAAACCAAGGGTGCGGCGGAATCTGTGGTGGTGGATGCGATCGAAATGCTCTCGGCGCGGATTGAAACGATTGCCGAAAGTGTGCGGGGCGCTTAAGTATACGGAAGGCGGGTGCTGTGCGGTGCGTTAGGTCCGCGACATCACTGGGGCCAACGTTGATAGTAAGGGAGCCGTCCCTGACCGGACCGTGGTCCGGTTACATGGCGCCCACTTTGTTGGAGCGGCCCTTGTGTATTCCACATAACCGACGGCCGTAACGGCCCCGCCGCCTTTCCGAGAGCGCGTTCGGTCCTCGCGCCGCCCAATTGGGGACGGCACGCAGAGGAGGTGCGTAGGTTATGCTGATGCCGTCAGTGGTTGGTGAGACCGTGGCTGCGACCAAGCGGGCCTTGCGTGGCAACGCCAAGTTTCTGCGTGGGCGTATTGATGCCGTGGATCGTCGTCATGCCGCTGAGTGTTTGGTCCGGCATGCGGCAACGGTTCCGTTGCTTGCGGTTCCTCCTGAAAATGGTGTGATTGCGGTTTACTATCCGATCGGTGGTGAGATGGACACTCGGCTGCTGGTGGATTGGTTGCGTCAAGTTGGTTGGCGGATTGCCTTGCCCGCAGTGGAGATCGTTGATTCGCCGCTGATTTTTCGGGAATGGGTTGCCGATGCCGTTCTGGATCGTGGTGCTTTTGGCACCTATCATCCGAACGAACTGGCGGCGCGTTGCGTGCCACATGTTATTTTAATGCCGCTGCTGGCGTTCGATGCCGATGGGCATCGTCTGGGATATGGCGGTGGGTATTATGACCGCACGTTGGCGGCGATGGTAGAAGCTGGATACCGGGTGTCTTCTCTTGGTGTTGCTTTCGCCGCGCAAGAGATCGAGATGGTGCCCCGTGAGTCTTGGGATCGTCGTCTGGATATGGTATTGACCGAACGGGGCGTTCTGCCTCTGCGTGATGGCACCAGGCCAAGACGGAAAAGCGGCGAGTTTTCATGAAGATTTTGTATTTGGGTGATGTTGTCGGGCGTAGCGGGCGCACCGCCGTCATTGATGCCTTACCGTGTTTGCGGCGGGATCTGGGGTTGGACTTTGTTGTCGTCAATGGCGAAAATGCCGCTCACGGATTTGGTTTGACCCCAAAGATTTGTGCCGAGTTCTATGAAGCCGGGGCCGATGTGGTGACCACCGGCAACCATGTTTGGGATCAGCGGGAACTGATTGCCTATATTGACAGCGACCCGCGTTTGATCCGCCCGGCCAATTTTCCCAAGGGAACGCCTGGGCGTGGAGCCACCGAAATACGCATGCCCGATGGTCGTAAAGTGCTGGTGGTTCAGGTGATGGGGCGGCTGTTTCTGGAGCCCTTGGACGATCCTTTTCAGGCCATGGAGGGTTTTCTCACGCGGGATCGTTTGGGGGCTACGGTGGCGGCGATACTCGTTGACGTGCATGCTGAAGCCACCAGTGAGAAAATGGCGCTTGGGCATGCTCTGGATGGGCGGGTGTCTTTGGTGGTTGGGTCCCACAGCCATGTTCCGACGGCGGATGCACAAATTTTGCCCCACGGAACGGCCTATTTGACCGATGCCGGGATGTGCGGTGACTATGATTCGGTGATCGGTATGATGAAGGATGTGGCGATTTCGCGCTTCACCCGTCGGGTGCCAGGGGACCGGTTGACGCCTGCGGATGGCGAAGCCACGGTTTGTGGTGTTTACATTGAAACCGATGACCGGACGGGCTTGGCAGTTTCGATTGCTCCGGTTCGTTTGGGTGGCCGATTGCAGCGGGCCATGCCGACGGACTGATCGGGTCCGCTTTGGGGGTTGCGTTTTGCCAGCGCCTGATCGGATAATGCGACGCGCATATTTCGGGTGCTGTCGTCGTTGGGCGATAGCGGATTTCCACGTATTGTAGGTATTGGATGGCTGGTCACTCTCAGTTTAAGAACATCATGCACCGCAAAGGTGCTCAGGATGCCCAACGCGCGAAGCTGTTTACCAAGCTGGCGCGTGAAATTACGGTTTCTGCTAAGTGCGGCATTCCGACGCCAGACAGCAATCCGCGCCTGCGTGCCGCGATTGCCGCGGCCAAGGCACAGAGCATGCCCAAGGATAATATCGAGCGTGCGATCAAACGGGCTTTGCCTGGCGGAGATGACACGAATTATGTGGAAATACGTTATGAAGGGTTCGGCCCTGGCAATGTGGCGCTGATTGTCGAAGCCCTGACCGACAACCGCAACCGTACCGCTTCGGAGGTTCGTTCGACCTTCAACAAGTTGGGCGGTCAAATGGGTGAGGCCAATTCGGTGGCGTTCAATTTTGAACGCATCGGCTTAATCCAGTACGCGTCGGATGTGGCAGATGCTGAAGCCATGTTTGATGCGGCGTTGGAAGCGGGAGCTTCGGATGTCGTTTCGTCTGATGATGGACATGACATTCTGACGTCGCCGGATGACTTGCACAGTGTCAAGGATGTCCTGGAAAAGCAGTTCGGCGAGGCGATGACCGCGCGTTTGGAATGGAAGCCGTTGGTCACCGTTGACCTGGATGCCGCAACCGCGACGACCTTGATGAAGTTGGTGGACGCGTTGGATGACAACGACGACGTGCAGCGGGTTTCCGGAAATTACGAAATCTCGGATGAGGTTGCGGCGAGCCTGGGGCTGTAACGGTTTCGCCGTCGTCCTCGGGCAGCCGTGGAGCAATGAGCATGCGGTTGATCGGGCTGGATCCGGGGCTACGTATCACCGGCTGGGGCATCGTCGAGGCAGAAGGAAACCGCCTGTCTTATGTTGCCTGTGGGGTGGTGCGGTCCCAGGACGATCTATCCCTGGCCGAGCGTTTGACCATGCTGCACGTGGGAATTCTTGAGGTTCTGAAGCAGTACGCTCCGGATGAGGCGGCGGTTGAAGAAACCTTCGTCAATCGCAATCCGACATCGACTCTAAAACTCGGGCAGGCGCGTGGTGTGGTGATGTTGGCACCGGCGCTTTTGGGGCTGTCGGTGGCCGAATATACGCCCAACCTGATCAAGAAAAATGTGGTGGGTACGGGGCATGCGGCTAAGGATCAGGTGGGGCTGATGGTTCGGACTTTGTTGCCTGGTGCCGCGCCGGAGTTTGCCGATGCCGCCGATGCCTTGGCGGTGGCAATTTGCCATGCACGCTATCGTGCCAGTGGTCAATCCCTGGAGCAGGCGATTCGCCGTGCGGAAGAAAAGGCTCGGCGATGATTGCGCGGCTAAAGGGGCATATCGAATTCGTGGACACCGACACCGTGATCATCGACGTGAACGGCGTTGGGTAT
>JAFGWD010000285.1 GCA_016937315.1 Rhodospirillaceae bacterium | reverse complement strand
TTCTCGTGGTCGAATAAATCCTCCATTGCTGTGTTTCTGAGGCCTGCAATCTGATTTAGGCGAAAGGCGCGGAATATGGACCAGATTCCAGGCATAGCCAGAAGAGTATAAAGGGCTGCGGCTTTCCAGCCCAATGTAACGCGCCGTAATCGACGAAGTGCGGCGGCTTGTTTGCCGGGGCGTAGGCGTAATTGGTCAATATGGAATATCTGTTTCCAGAGCCGGGTGCGCTCTTGGTGGTGGGGTAGGCGGATATAGGGGGCTGGCAAAGACAGCGCGTCAGGAATAATGGATCCGAAACGTTTGTTTCCCTGCTCCGGAAAGACAAACTTTACATTGTGTTTTTTTGCTGTATGTGCGAATGCACTACTATATATGAAATGCCTGACTACGACATCTACATCAATAAAAACCAGAATATTTAGTTTTTTCATTTTTCAACTCACGGTGATATATGAATGTCGTGGTGTCTTCCCTGGCTCAGGGGAGCCTAAGTTCAGAAAGAATGCTGATCAATGGCGTATGGTTGGTTGTGGCAGCCAAGGTGCCACCAGCTATGCCAACAAAATTACAGCTAATTTCGGTCGCAGCGTCGTGGTCGTCACGGCCATCACCGACCATCAGAAGGTCTTTTGGGCTCAGGTTCTCAATGTTCAGGATCGTGTTGAGGTTTCTGACCTTGCAACCGTGTCCACCCAGAACACCCGTAAATGCCCCTTTGCCATAGCGTTTAGCAACCACCGACTGTAATGGAGCCTGTGGTGTTGCGCTGTTGATATAGACCGGCAGTCCTTGCTGTTGCAAGTAGGCCAAAAGTTCTGTGGCCCCGGGACGCTCTGGACAGGCGAGGATCTTGTCTTCGCACCATGCGCCATATTGTGACGCGAGATCATCGGGCTTTGCACCATAAGAAGCCGCAAAAGCACGAAATATTGCGAACCGGTCGCCGGGCGGAGACGCTAAAAGCGCTTCCATGGTTTCAGTTCCGCCAGGGAAGTCCGCCGCGACGGCAAAAAAGCCGTCGCGCTTGATGGCATTTGACAGCACCAGGGTGCCGTCAAAATCGAAAACCACACAACGGATCATTGGATCAGGATTCCGTTTCCTGTGCAGCCAGTTGCCAGCGCCCCCAGTGATTGACCTTGGTTTTGCGTTGGTGGCGCTCTAGGGCATTGATGGCTTTGTCTTTGTAAACGGAGTCATTATTGAAGTGGGTGGTGGAGACTTCTTCAATGACGCAGCCGGTTTCAGTGCGGAAACTGTGCCAGACGCCGGGTAGAACCAGACAGGTGTCACCAGCCAGAAGCGTACGCTCACGCCCATCGACAGTGATCCGCAGTTCACCGAACAAGACCTGGAAGGTTTCTTCCTTCAGTTTGTGGTAATGGGCCGGATGGACTTGGCCGGGCAGTTGCACCAGAATCTTTTTGCAGTACTCGCGATTGATGCAGTTGATGATGACCGCGCCAAATTCCCGAAACTTTAGCACCCCATAGTGGTGGGAATATTCGACATCGAACTCGCAGCCCAGGGTGATGCGGGCCTCGTTCAGTAAGGCCTTGACCTCATGAATGGCGTCTTTGATCACCTTATAGTTTGGGTCGCGGGGGATCTTGACGCCAGAGCGCATCAGTGGAGCATCGGTCTTGACGTCTGCTTCTGCCACGATGCCCGAACGCCAATGCCCGGAATCCACCTGGCCATCCTGATAGGGCATGGCGAAATAGACTTGATCGCGGGTTAAGGGTTGCCCTTTCTTGATGGGCTTTTTCGCAAACACGCCGCGGCGCAGGGAGTCCAGAGAGGCGATTTCCGCCGTATTGATCTGACGTTCATGGGAGCCGCACAGAACCTTGGCGGTCTTAGCCGCAGCAATCCAGGTATCGACTTGTTCCGGTGTTGAGGAATAGGCGTTTAGAGCGATGTCTTTGGTGGCAATTCCAACGTGGCGTTCAAACATCTGTGCGCCCTTGGCCACCGCGATGGTAACCGGGATCGTCGCTGCTGGATCTTCATGGGTTGACCAGCCGATAACACGATTGCGGTAGCGGCGCTTCAAGATGTCAATCTGGTCCAGATGGAATTTGTCGTTAGGAATCGGGTACAAAGACACGCAATGCATGACAGCAAATTCGCATCCGCGATGGTCGAAGAAGCTAACCAAGTCGTCAATATTGCCCAATTGTAAGCCCCCGGTGGAAAAGATTACCGGCAGGTTGGCGTCAGCAATTTTTTCCAAAAGCGGCCAGTCTTTAGCCGAGCAACTGGCGACCTTTATCAGGTCAAAACCCATGTCGGTGATGACCTCCACGGATTCTTCGTCAAACGGCGTACTCATCGCCAGCATGCCTTCGGCCCGGACGGCATTGAGCAGGGTTTGAAAATCCTTGCGTTCCAGTCGTGTGCTCAGAAAGCGCGGTATATGCTTGTTATCGCTTTGTTTCTGATGCGCCGGATGGACGAACGTATCGAGCTGCCGAAACTGGAATTTAAAGACGCCCCGCACTCCGTGCTTTCGCACCACGGTGCCAATGCCTTTGATGATCGCTAGAGCATGTTCGACGTTGCCCTGGTGGTTGTTGGCAAGGTCGAAAACGAAAACGTCTTGGAAGTCAAAGGTCTCGTTCATGTCCATATTTTCCGATTTCGGGAGCGGCGCATAAAAGTTGAAAGCGCCAACACTCCGAGTAAACAAGGAGGCGGGGGGCTGGCCGATTATTTCAATGCGGCTTCGGTATATCCCGCAGTGTAGTCAATGGTAACGGTGCGATTTTCGTGGACCGATTTGTGGGCGGCGGCAACCACCAACATGGTTTCAAGACCGCAGGCGATGGAGAGGCTTGATTCTGTCGGGTCACTGGACAGAGCCGCTTCGATATGACGTAGTTCCTGGATGAAGTCATCGGGGCGGGTCTTGGCGAACAAGTGCTCCGCCGATTGTCCCTGGGCGCCACCTTCAAACACCGCATCCACGCCGGGCTTGAACCCGCACTGCCATTCCGCATAGCCATTAGAGGCCTGCAAGCGTGCCCACTTGCGCGGCGGGTTGGTGACGACATCTTGTACAACCCGGCCAACCAGACCGGACTCGGTGGTTAAGTGCAGCAGGCAGAGCTTATCGTAATCTACATGTCCGTCGCTGACGAAATCCATGCTGGCCTGGACCTGTGTTACGCGCCCCGCGCCGATCTCATGGGCGAAGTGCTGCCACAGATTGATGGCGTGGGAATGTTCCCCCGAAGCCCCGCCGCCACGTTTCCAATATCCCAGATAGGTATCGCCCGGACCCGATAACCACGGATGGGCAGAGAAGATTCCGCCCCAGAATTCGCGGAATTCGACGTCGAGGGTCTCGACGGTTCCTAAACGTCCAGAGGTCACGATTTCAGAAAATGTTTCAGAGGCTTTGCCGACCACATGGTCATAACCGGTAAACACGGCTACGCCAGCGGCAGCAGCAGCATCGAACAGCGCCTGCGCGTCTTTCATGTCCGGGGTGCAGAACGGCTTTTCCACCAGGATGGCGCGGGGTTTTTCCTTCACCGCCTCCAGAGCCAGCGGCACATGCCAATCTGGGGGGGTGCCGATAAAGATCAGGTCATAGCCCCCCTTGGGCGCGTCCTTACTTTCGAACAGACGAATGCCTTCATCCCATTGGCCATAGCGGCTGGGATAAATCTGGGTGCGGGTTCGTTCGAGGGCGGCGGCATCAATGTCGCACAGGTCCACATCCCACCCCATGGCGCGGGATGCGTTGGACAGATGATTGCCGATGGAACCGGCGCCGAGAACCTTGATCTTGAACATGACGGACAATGCTCCGAAAGATGCGTCCTCTTTGAACGTGCGGTGTGCGGACGTGGAAAAGGCCGAAAACCAAAGGTTCATGAGGTTTGGGACAAGCTGAACGATGCGAGTGGGATTGTCGAGAAAAACAGACCAGAGATGATCGGATCTGAGATTGTTTTTTCTATTTTACGGCAACCCAATGTTATCTGTTGGGTGTGACGTGGAGTTCTCACTCAGGTTTGACTGTCGCACCATATCCAGATAAGTGGGGCACGTGTTTAACAGCGTTTCGTGTGAGCCAATTCCAATCAGAGTCCCATTTTTCACAACCAGAATTCGGTTGCAGTGTTTGACTGTAGCGAGGCGATGGGCAATCACGACAACGGTTATGGTGCCAGCAAGCTGACGGATGGCTTCGGTGACTTCCTGCTCGCTGAGAGTGTCTAAGGCGCTGGTTGCTTCATCAAGAATGAGAAGGTCGGCGTTGCGGTAAAGTGCTCGCGCAATGGCCACCCGTTGCCGTTGCCCGCCGGACAGTCGTACACCGCGTTCGCCGAGGCGGGTGTCTAACCCGTCAGGCAGGTGTGTAATGACCTGCTCCAAATGCGCGGCTTTTACGGCAGATGCCAGACGACCTTCGTCAAACTGGGGTTGATTAAAGACGATGTTTTCTCGCAGCGTTGCATCCAGCAGGAAGGGGCTTTGCGAGACGTAGCCAATGTGGTTGCGCCATGTGAATCGATCCGGTCCGTGTACGGCATGCTCTCCGACGGTGAGGGTGCCTTCGCTGGGTTCCAACAAAGCACAAAGTAAGTCGGCTAAGGTGCTTTTTCCCGCTCCAGAAGGCCCAACAATGCCAATACTCTCGCCACGATTTATGGTGGCTGTGATCTCGTGCAGGGCAGAGGTGTTGTTGGGGGCATAACGGTAGCCAACGCCAGATAATATGATCTCTTTCCAGTTAACGAAGGGGTCTGCACTGGTTGCTTCAGTCCCTTCGCCAACGGCGGTTTCAGTATGAATGCGGTATATATCCTGAATCAGCGGCAGGGCATCAAGAAGCTTGTTGGCGCTACTGATGGCGCTGCTGAAAACCGGGAGGAGGCGGATTGCGGCAATGCCATAAAGAGCGAGTACCGATGCTGCCTGGCTATAATCTCCGCCGCGGAAGGTCAAAACAATAGCGGTGCCGATTAGAGCCCCGTATCCGAGGACTTCCAAAGAGAGACGTGGCAGGATCGATAATTGCTGTATATCACTGTCGGCGAAGGAGTAGGTTGAGAATACGGACTTGAAACCTTTGACGAACAATGCCTGAGATCCGGTCATTTTAACATCTTTGACCCCGGCGAGTGCTTCGTTGCACAGAATTCCGGCCCGATAGTTGGCCTCTCGTTTGGACAGGCTCTTGGCCAGCAGGTGTGGGCGTAGGCTGCGTTGTAGCAAGATGGCAATCCCACCCATGGCGCAGAAGATCATGGTCCCGGTGCTTGGGCTGGCATAAATCAGGAAAGCAACAGCGGAAACCGCAAACAGGAAGTCGTTGGCCAGTTGTAGACTGGTGCGTAGAAAACCGCGCGACCACTGTACGACATGGCTGATGATGATGTCTCTCAGGACTGAAGAATTCTGTTGGATGTTCCAGGCATAGGATGCTCCCAGCAGATTTAGGAGAAGGTCTGCAGCCAGACGTTGTTCGCAGTTGGCACAAAAACGGCTTTGCCAGCGGATTTGCAGCCAAGCATAGATGTTTTTGACCAGAATCAGTGCCAGAAGGCACAGGCCAACCGTGCTCAGCAGGCGGTCTGCAGGAACGTTCATGCCAAGGGCACGTAGCCAGACCATCCATTTCGCATTGACGGCAGCTTCTGGGGCCATCAGCGACTGAATGAAGGGGAGGACGCCCGCTAATGCCACGGTCTGCAATAGGCCGTTGATGAATGTCGAGATCAGCAACAGCACAGCGCGTCGTCGCTCAGACGGTGTTAGTAATTTTAGACCGATTGCGACATCAACGGAAGAGGGGGCACGTTTCAAAATGCGGTGTCCTGTGGCGCTGAATAGTTCAGGTATTTGTGGAGGGAATTTTTACATTTTTTTTCAAAGAGGCAGCTGGATCTTGAACGTTATAGTAGGGCTAAGGGGGCAATAATCTTTTCTATATGGAAAGCCCTAGGCCTCCACCCTCTCTCCACGGAGAGCATAAAAATCAGAGGCTAGAAGCCCCATTATGATCATGTCAAATGCCCGGCCTTCACGGATGATATGTTGACGCATGAGTCCTTCTTTCTTAAAGCCGGCTCGGTGGTATAGGGTTAAGGCGGTGGTGTTTTCGGCATTAACGCCTAGCCAAATACGGTTTAGATTCAGGCGGTTAAATCCGTGATCAAGCGTCAGGTGTATGGCCTCAGTTCCGAAGCCCTTTCCTCGTGCTTCTTCTTCTCCAATCAGGATCGCAAACTCGGCGTGGCGGGACACCCAGTCGATAGATTGGAGGGAGACGTTTCCTACATGATGGCCGTTCTCTCGGGCGATAATTGCTAGATGCAGAATTGATCGGTCAGTTCGCAACCCTTCATAGTAGCGCAAGATATCGTCGATATTGCGCGGGAAGATTGCATGCTCAGTGTAACGATCACTATTTTGGTCGTTCAGCCATGACGGGTATGCTCCGTCAATGTCTCTGCGCTCTAAGGGGCGCAGAGTAACTTTAGTGCCCGAAAGGAAAGCGATTGGGCTCATGAGAAGCTCTCCTGCAATTATGCATGTAGGAACTAGGCGATATTTGAGAGGCCGTAGCTGTTGGTGTTCTGCATTTTGTAGGTGTGATAGAAAGAGGTTTCTGATTTTAGCCACTGGTGAATTTCTGCAACTTCGCGTGCAATGATGTCCGGTTTCTTTGTGAGATAAGCCAACAACGTTTGGTACAAGTCACCTTGATGTGAGTCGTCGGGCAGGACCATGTCTTTTTGCCATTCTGGGACGCAGAAATACCACCCGGCGAAAATGCGTGCTCGTTGTTGCGCTGTTTCCATATCCAGATCCTGCCACCACGGGCGAGCGAGAGCAGCAATATAGTCGGCACGCGTCTGTGGCCAGACCACGAAACCACAGTCGTGGTACCAGCCACGATCAGCGACCAGAGCAGGCTTGCCTAATGCCGCATATTCAACGGCGGCGGTGCCGTGATAGGTAATCAGCCCATCAGCAATCTCAGTAACCGCACTTCCGGACCAATTTGATGGGCATAAACGCACATGGTGGGCAATCTTATCAGGAAGCACATCCTTGAGGGTGAGGCCTCCATACCAGTTATCCACAGGATGAGAACGAAAAAGCCAGTAGACGTTTGTGTTGGCGATTGCGGAAGCCTTTGTAACGTTAATCCAGTCCAGAAAGTCGGTGAACTGAGTCATGCCCACGCTGTGGGGGAAGTCGAACCAGTTTGATGCGTAGACAGAAATAATAGGCTTGTCATCGTTCCATCCGAAACGCTGTGCAAGATCAGATCGGTCTAGGTGTTCCCCTTTTGCGAAGGCATATTGTGTGGCGATGTCATTCGTTTGCCCAGACAGGCGTTTTTCTAAATAGGTTGTTCCGATTTTGAGTAAAGCGTTGGCTTGACCTTCGGTCAGGGCGTCTATGTCCGTGCCAGACGGCCGATCAACGCTGTTAAAATAGCTCTCTGAGTCATGGATTCGCCAAAAGCGAGGCGTTCCATAATTACCAAACAGAACGATTGTATCGATACCTTGGCGTTGAGCAGCCCAAGCGAGAGATGAGCCAAGGGGGGTTATGGCGTGAGAAAGCAGAATTAGGCTTGGCGTGTGAATGGACAGAAGATTGTTGGCCTCAGAAATGGCCGCCAGGGTTTCGACGACGTAGGTTTCAAGCATTGCGTCGTCCAATCGAACGCAGGCGGTTCGTTGGCGCTTTAGGATTTGGTCATAGAGAGAGGCCGCAGGGTAATTGTCGGGAAGCT
The DNA here is from genome assembly GCA_016937315.1 of Rhodospirillaceae bacterium. Classification (GTDB taxonomy): domain Bacteria; phylum Pseudomonadota; class Alphaproteobacteria; order Rhodospirillales; family Rhodospirillaceae; genus Oleispirillum. The sequence goes on along the minus strand of JAFGWD010000285.1, from coordinate 30,355 downwards.
TCAACTTTAAGATATCACTAGGGATCTGACATTGTCGCAGCAGTTTCCGGGCCAGGAGCACGAAGCTGCATTTTTTAGGGCTGCTGAAATCGACAATTTTGGCAACGCCAAGAGTACGGAGCGTCGCAGAACAGGCGCCCTTTCGGTAAGGGCCGATAATGCCGATCCGATTGCTGGGGGGGAATCCAGATGCTGCGAGGCATAGGCCTAGGCGATACCAGTAGTTTGGGTTGTCGAAAGATCCATCAATTAATATGGCCCCCGTTGTTTCCTCTGTCTTGTTCTCGCGGGGTATGGACGCAATCTTTTCCTCAACGGCCTTACGTTGTGATCGATACTCTTTTGTCCCGCAATTTCTGGCATCCAGATGCCGTGCATAGGCACTTTTGGCCACGTGTTTGAGCTTAGCCAGAAAAACGCTGCGGCGTGCTGCGAGAGGGGACTTTGGCATCAGGTAACTTCTCTTAATTGGGCAGAGACAATATTGTCTTTATGATCGCAATGACACGGTTTAGTGCGCCAGGAGGCAGAAGAGAGTCTGCGGCGCTTTTATTTATGGCTGGAGGTGAGGTAAGAAGGTGCCGCAAGTCGGCCTGTGTCGTGGCAACGGGAGATACGCCCGCCTGTAGTGTTACCAGTTGGTAGGTCTCAGCAACGCGGGGCAGTATCCCTACGTGGGGTCTTCCGAGCAAAAGGGTTTCCATCAGCAGCATGGTTGCCATTCCGATGATTAGGTCTGCGGACCATATGGCCTCAAGAGGATCTCCCCCCTGGTTGATATTATCAACATCCGCCAGGATGGGGGCAAAGTCCTGTAGATCACTTTTGGGGTGCGGTCGTAGTGCAATCCAAGGCTGAGGTGTGAAAGTCCGCCCTATATCGACGACTTCTTCAAGCAGGATACAGGCACGAAAGTTACTGTCACCCCGTCCGTGGAGTGTGTAATCATCGGTGCGGAAATTTAAATGTGGATTCAGGACATCTCTGCCTTCTGCCAGAAATAGCCAGATTGGGCGGTTTGTTGGTGCTGCGGGGAAAACTTTATCCCTGAGGCGTTTCCTGTTTTGGTTTTGTAGCTCGGTCTTTCGGTTTCTTACGATGTCGTAGTGCGGGTGCCCACACAGGGCGATACGGTCGTCTCGGAAGCCAAGGTGGTTATATATATCAACGCTTAGTTTGTCTGGGAGGATGAGCCAGTCCGGTGCGTAACGGAGGGGGTCGCTACTTGTTCCACAAAACCGATGTTCAGCATTAACGGCCATATCAACCACTCCGACGGAGGGAATAGCGATGCTTTTTGCCGCTGTGGTTAGGCGATGCGCATAACAGTCGCGGATGTCAGATGTCCCAACAAGCAAAAGGTCAATGTCGGCGAGCAATGTTTCAGGTGCTACATCAGGGATGAGGGGGCTGGCGTTGTACCCTCGGTCACGGGCAAAGCCCTCTAAATATGGCGCGACAAAGAAGTGGGAGTGCACCCCCGCTTTGGTGATCGCATCGGGAAGCGCAGCAAGATAATTTGCTCCACCTGGGTCATCTGCGTAAAGCAGGGCATTTTTCATGCTACGTCACAAGGTATAACGGTGCCATTCGCGTCAGCAGAGCGGAGAATAGCATCGACAATGCGCATGGTTTTCAGGGCTAAGTGGCCAGGACAGTGAGATTGTCCGCCGCGCAATACGCAGTCGAGATTGTCGTAGACGCTATAAAGGGCGCATCCGATGCTGGATGTCGTCAGGGATGCCTGGTCATGAGCAATCTCATTTGCGCCCGTGGTGGTTCGGGATTTTGTTGCGGGCGTATATAAAAAACTCAGCCCTTCACGCAGGATTTGTAATCGGCCCCGTTCCCCCCAGATATCCAGGCTATTTTCACGATAGCAAGAAAACTTCACCGGATGGACCATGGCGGCGATGCCGGACTGGAGTGTTAACGTGAAAGGGAGATTGATATCCCCTGAAATGGGGCCTTCAACGAAAGGCGTGCTCCCTGCGATGGCCTGCACGCTGCAGATGTCTCCTAGTAGCAAATGGATCAGATCAATCATGTGGGTGCCGTTATTAGCCAGCCCATTTCCATATACGGCAAAAGCTGCCATTGGCGTGCCGATTTGTTGAACTAAACGGCCTTCAGCCAGTTCTCTCAAGGAATAATCATGGCGACGCGGAAGTGAGACATTGACGGATATGCCCCGCGCTTCGCACAGAGAAAGAAAATTCTCCGCAGCAGCAGGCGTGGCCGCTAAAGGTTTCTCTACCAAGACAGCTCTCAAATTTGGGAGAGAGCCAATGATATTGGGGCGGCTGTCTGGAGGTGTTGCAATTATTGCAACTTCGATTTCATTTGCTGACCTCAGGGCATGAGCGGAGGCAGCTGTTTCTGGAACATGCCAGAGTTTAAGTGCCGAGGTTCGTGCTGTTTCCGTTGGGTCAACCACAGCAACCCAGTCAAACGCGGAGTGGTCACGGAGAACCTGGGCATGGGTGGCATAGGGATAATGGAGCGCCATCAATGGATCATCGGCCAAGCCTGATCCAATCTTTCCGAATCCAAACAAGGCCGTCTTCCATCGTGTCATCGTGTCGGCTTTTCTTCGCAGGAAATGTTCAGGGCAACGATTTCAGGATGGTCGTGCAGAAATGACATGATGTGTGCCATGCCGAAGTGTGGGCCGTGCAGGGGCTCCAAAGAGGCATAAACTGCGTTTAGAAAGGCAAGGTCTTCCGCATAGTCGAGCTGAAAACGCCAGTTTGGGCGCTGCCAGGAACGTGGTGCAATCATCTTGTGTATGCGGTAACGGTCTGGATTCTCATAGAAATGCAGGGAAACATGCTCCCGTACGGCCAAGTCGTGGACAGTGCGTTCCACATAATCCAGCAAAACGAGAGGATAAACCTGGATGTCTTGCCCCATTGGCCACGTGGCGGTTCCCGCAACGGTGCAAACCACATCAACATCGTTAGTTAGGAACGTTTCAACGCCCAGGTCGATAATTTCTGGATCTGTTAGCGGGCAGTCACCGGTTATTTCTACAACAATATCGGACCGCATATGTTTTTGTGCCATGACAACGCGCTGCAAGACGTCATTTTCGGACCCGCGGAAACAGGCGATCCCTTTGTTCGCGCACCAATCGGCGAGGACGTCGTCGCCAGGAGCCGTTGATGTTGCAACGATGATATCATCAAGGGTGTGGCATTGGCGTAGACGGTCAACCAGCCGCCAAAGCGCGGGTTGACCATGGATGTCCATAAGGACTTTTCCTGGTAAACGGGATGAGCCCATACGTGCTTCAATGCTGGCAATGACACGACGCTGAGTCATCGGCGGGGTCCTTATCTATTGCGCAGGGCGTTAAGATTGGTGAAGACCTTTTCAAATCCCGCAATAACAGAATCCTGCTCACTGAGGTTCAGTTGATAAGAGCAGACGGCAAAGGCAATAATTTCATTGTGCTGTAGACGCTCGGCGATTGGACACAGTCCAGGAGCATAGGCGCGGTCACTTAGGGTAAAGGGCCAACCATCACGACCAATAGCGTGACGGCGTTGGAACACGGGCAGCATGTAAAGGGGCTCCAGATATCCTTCATACGCGGGCACGCCCTCGGCATTTAATGCAGCAATGACGTCTTTGCGCGGGACCCCTGTCTGTGTGGCGTTGTAGCGTGCCATCCAAACGTAATGGACGTGTCTGCACCCTGCGCGGACGACGGGGGGGGCGAGCCCAGGGAGGTTGTGTGTGGCTTCAGATAGGCGATGTGCGATGGCCTCGCGTGCATCGACGAGTGCGTCGATTTTCTTGAGTTGCTCAATCCCTATTGCGGCTTGCAACTCGGTGAGGCGGAAGTTGAAGCCAACCATATTCGTGATATCGCGAATACCCATTGGTTCAACGACATTTTCACCGTGGTTGCGGATGGCGCACAGCCGTTTGGCTAAGTCATCGTCATTGGTGCAGCAGACGCCACCTTCGCCGGTATGAATATGCTTGTGGTAGTTCAGGCTGAAGATCCCGATGTGGCCGATGGTTCCGGCATAACGCCCATTTTCCATTGCTAACGGAGACTGCGCAGCATCTTCGATCAGGTAAATGCCTTTTTCGTCGGCGAGAGATCGCAGTTCGTGCAAGGCTGCTGGGTGGCCGAACATGTTGACAGCAAGAATAGCCCGGGTCTTCGGTGTGATGGCAGCGCGAACCTTATCTGGGTCCAGGCAGAAAGTCTCCGGCTCCAGGTCTACGAAGACCGGGATGCCACCGTAAATCAGCGGGGCCATCACGGTGGCGGACATACTGAATGGAGGGACGATAATCTCATCACCGGGGCTGGTGCCAATGGCACCCATGGCGGCAATCAGGCCGGAGGTGTTGGAATTGACGGTAATCGCATGTTTACAGGTAAAACGGTGTGCCCAGGCCTTTTCAAACGCACGAACTTCCGGTCCACCGTGGAATTCTTCTCCCCACGACCCGAAAAAACCCGACAAAGTTCCTGATCTCATGGTGCGTATGACCGCCTCCTCTTCCTCCTTTCCTGTGGAGCGATAAGGGGTAAGCGGTTGGGTCAGAGCAGGAGTGCCGCCAAACAAGGCCAGGGTGTTCATTAACTTAACCTCGTGGATTTGGGTGTATCGCCGATCATCTCGGCGTGTAGGGCTGTCCCGCGAACAATAGCGCGTATAGCAATGCGGCCAAGAACGTTGGGAAGATCCTTTGGTGGCAGGCCATAACCAGGCCGGATCACTCGGACGTTTTCTGCCGTCAAGAGTTCTCCTGCAGCAATATCTTTCACGGCATAAAGAGAACGGCGAAAAATTACGTTGGCCGTTTCACTCGCCTTACGGCGGAATCCGGCGGAGCCAAGAGCTTCCCATGCGATGCGGCAGTCGCGGCACAGCGCAGCCAATTCGTCAGGCTCCAGAGAAAAGGCTGCGTCCGGTCCACCATCGGCGCGGGCAAGGGTGAAGTGCTTTTCGATGACGGCTGCGCCAAGAGCTACAGCAGATACGGAGACCGCCGTTCCTGGTGCATGATCAGAAAATCCAGTGACGACGCCCAGTGCCTTGCCTAACTCCGGCAGGGTAAGAAGGTTGGCGTCGGAAACCGGTGTTGGGTAGCCGGAAACGCAATAGAGCAGGCAGATGTCCTGACAACCGGCATCTCGGGCGGTAGTGACGGCTTGCTGAATTTCGTCAAGGCTTGCCATGCCGGTGGACATGATCATTGGTTTTCCGGTGGCGGCAACTTTACGGATCAGTGGCACGTCAGTCAGCTCAAATGAGGCGATCTTATAAGCTGGGACATCAAGCCCTTCCAGAAAATCCACGGCACTGGCATCAAATGGAGTGCTGAAGACGTGCACCCCTAGTTCGTGCCCACGGGCAAACAGGGCAGGATGCCATGCCCAAGGGGTGTAGGCTTCCTCATACAGGGCATAGAGTTTGTAGCCATCCCACAGGCCGCCTTTAATCATGAACTCGGGCTTGTCGCAGTCGATGGTCATGGTATCGGCGGTATATGTTTGCAACTTGATGGCATCGACACCTGCCGCATGTGCTGCGTCAACCAGGGCCAGGGCGCGGTTGAGATCACCATTATGGTTGCCTGAGAGTTCGGCAATCACATAAGGCGGGTGACCGGTGCCAATGGCTCGCCCTGCGATGGAAAAACTGGAAGCCGTCATGATGAGGTCTCTCCGGTTGATTTCGGTGCCTGGCAACGCAGGACGACCTGTGCTGTCAGGGTGCCGTTTTCAAGTTCAGCATGGCTAAACTCTAGGCGAAAGGCCCCATGGTCCAAAAAAGCCGGGGGATAGGTATCAGCATCAAGCATGCGGATGTGGTCATAAAGATTTTGCAGATCGCCGGTGTTAGGCAGGGCGCCTTGCGCTGGCGTTCTGCGTGGAAAGACGACGACATCGCCGTTTTGTGGTTGTGCTGTGGGTTCTGTCGCCACTATGCGGGCGATCATTTTCCAGATCAGTTCCGCCATGTTTTCGAAAATTGCCTGCCCCCGCCCCCGTAGGCTGAGAGGGTGTTTCATGTATATTGGCCCGGCATCTAATTCTCGTGTCATGCGAAGGGCAGAGATCTGGGTTTCGGCATGGCCGCGCACAATCAGATTCTGGATTGGGGAACCTCCACGGCCATAGGGAACGTCGGACGCATGAAAGCAGACACATTCGGCGCGGGCCAGAATTTCTTGACCAACCAGCCATGACCAGTGAGGGAAGAAGATGTAGCGTGGTTGGAGCTTCTCGATGGTCTCAGTGGTTAAATCTTCTGGGTGCGTACACAAATGCCAATCGCCGGGCAGATTGGGAACACAGCGATGAAAGGCGGAGATGTTCCAAGGTTTTGTCGTCGCGACAAGATAGGTCGTCATCACAGGACCCGTTCCCTAATCACAACATAGGCTTCAGCGGCATTCATGCCTGATTGGGCTCCGCGCATCATCCATTGAGCTTCTAACGCTTGTGCAGAGCGGGGATGTGGAAAAGGCCGCATCTCTATGTCGTAGGCTTGGAGCGCGGTGAGCTTTGCTGTGGTATGTGCGCTGATATCGACAAAACGCGTTGGTCGGAAGAGTTGCCCGGCGTGTGTGGGCTCCCATTCCGTGCTGGATGCGGTCTCAAAGGCATAAATCGCCCGAACAGTGCTTTCCTTTAATGGGCGACAAGCGGTGAGAACCGCATTGTGGACGATGCGGTGGTCAATATTCAGGTCGTTGCCGTGATGACAGTAAATGATGTCGGGTTGGATTGTGGCAATCCTTGCCTCGACAGCCTTCACAATGTCCAGAAAGGGCACCGTGTCACAGCGGTTGTCGGGAAAATTACAGAAGGTTGGTGTGCAGGCCCCTAGACATAGAGCGGCGTTGCGTGCCGCGTCTTCTCGGGCAGCAATTTCGCTGTGTCGTGTCTTTGGTGCATAGTGGTCGTCCCGTGCCGTGACACCATCAGCCAAGATCAGAATATGTACGGTGTCTCCGTTGATGGCATGCTTCGCCATGGTTGCTCCACATCCCAAGACTTCGTCATCGGCATGGGCTGCGACTACCAGAATGGTTTGGGATTGGGCGTTCACGGCATGGGCCTTGCTGTTGAAAGGGAGCTTAACAGGAGGGGACGTCGCCAAGAGAGCCCTTTGCGTCGTGGCGGTAGAGACCGGGGCCGTATGGCGCAAACCCAGCTCGTTCAAAGGCGATACGGGAACGCACGTTATCTGGATGAATTTCCGCGATGAGTGTTGCCCATGGAATGAGTTGAGAAATCAGGATCAAGGCCGCAGTCCCCACGCCACGGCTCTGTGTGGCGGAGGAAACGAGGATCGAAATCTCGAAAGTCTGTGACGTGGGGTCGGCGTCCGCTCGTACAACGCCACAGGGTTGGCCATTAACCATAATGATATTCAGACTGATGCGTGGCGTGTTGCGGGTGGTGCGGAACCAGTTTTGGTGTTCGTCCTCCTGAGGTGGCGTTGGGTTCCGCATATAGGCGCGTGCGCCAGGTTCCTGTTGCCAAGCCAAAAGGGTGTCGCAATCGGTATCCTGAACCTTGCGAAGGTGGACCACCTCACCAGTGTCGAGAGTTTGGGGTTTGATGGCCCCCAGAACTCTATCAAGGCCCAGGCCGTCGCAGATTTGTCCTGCTTTGTTCCGCATGTCCGTCAAACTGCGAGGGTTTGAGGCCAGAGCGATTAGGGTGTCGGCAACACCGTCTTCGCTTAGGTTTGTCCAGTCGCCAAGAGAAGTGGCTGTGCCATGAGCAAACAGGGTTGCGGCTATGGCACGCTGATTGTCTGCGGTTACAACCAGTGCGGTGGGCAGGCCAAGACAACAGCGTTCCCAGGAGCTGGTGCCACCCGCACCGATGACCAAATCGGCGTTAGCTAGCAACTGTGCCATATCCGTGACATTCCGGTGTGCACGGAACTGCGGGCTTGGCATTTCTATAGGTGAAGCGTTTGCCCCGGTCACAACGTCAACATCGCAGTTTAGCCCTGTGCGGTGGATGCTGTGGAGAACCCGTCCGGTCAGTTCGTGAGGGTCGGTTCCTCCCAGACTAACGACAATACGGTTCAGGGTGTTGTGGGCGCCCATGGCACCAAAAAAGCGACTTTGGGCAAACTGTGGTCGGAGCAGGGCAAAATCGGGTCCGATCAGGAGCTTGCAGCCTGGTGGGACAAGGCCAGTGTAGTCTGCAGCAGAGCGTCCCAGATTCTGGTCAAGAAGGATATCGCAGTCGTGAGGTCGGTTGGCGAGGTCGTCAATGACCATGATTTGCTTGGCCCAACCACGGCAAGCGGTTTCAAATTTGGCGTCGCGGCCATAGTGGTCAACCACCAGAAGATCAACCGCCCCTCCGACGGTGCCAATTTCTGTGGCTTCGGCGTCAGAGGGGGCGGAGACGGAAATGACACGGAATCCGCTAAGATTAATGATATCGGCGGTTTCTGGGGTGGTTGCTAGGTCTATGGCCCAGCCCGCCTCTTGGAGTCTTTTCCCTAGAGCCAAGCAACGATAAGCGTGGCCGCACCCTATGGATGAAGAGGCGTCAAAACGGAACCGTGCGTGGCGTTGTGTCATAATGAACAGGAACTGTTGATGGTTGTTGTGGTGGTGTTAGCGGACCTTAAACAGCGGCTTCAAAACGGGACAGGTTAGCTTGTCGTGTAAGCATTTGTTCTCTGTGGCATCTTTCAGCACAGAAAAGGTCTCATCACAGGCTCTCAGCAGAAGGCTGACATCGTCTTTGGTATGGGCATAAGACATATTATGCGTGCCTATGGTCAGTATTCCGCGCTTAAACATTTCTTGTAAATACAAGGTCTTTATATCGAAGGTTGTGTACGGCTGCGTGTCCTTCATGACAAGGAAAGACCATGTGGGGTGACCTGCGACAGATAGTGTGTTGTCTAACCCATGAGATGTAATCTGTTTTCTTAGCCCGTCTTGGATCATCTGGCCATGGCTTGCCATGACGTCAGTTGCATTGGTTCTTTGCAGTTTGAGTAAGGTTGCCTGGGCTGCCGCCAAAGAAAGTGTTTCTCCCCCAAAAGTGAATGAGAAGAATACCTTTTCCATCAGAGACATAATGTCGGCGCGTCCGGCTACGGCAGAAACAGGGAAACCGTTGGCCATTCCCTTGCCGAAGGTTGCGAGGTCGGGTGTGACGCCGAACAAGGCTTGTGCACCACCGTTTCCATAACGGAAACCCGTGATGGTTTCGTCGAAGATCAGTACGGCACCGTGGCGATGCGTGATGTCTTTGACCTCAGCGAGATAGTTGGGCAAAGGGGCTGTGATATTCATGGGCTCCATAATCACTGCGGCAAACTCGCCTGAGTGTTTGGAGAGGAGGCTGTCCAGTGCCGCCGAGTCATTGTAGGGGAAAGTATATGTTAGGGCTGAAGTCGCTTCTGGTACACCTAGATTGCAAGACGTGCTGCCGATGTACCAGTCTTGCCACCCGTGGTATCCGCAGACAGCGACACGGTCCCGTTTGGTGAAGGCGCGTGCAACGCGTATGGCCCCAGACGTTGCATCAGAGCCATTCTTTCCAAAACGGACCATCTCGGCGCAAGGAACCATATCAATGATAAGTTCTGCGACTTGGTGCTCCAAGGGATGGGCCAAAGTAAAGATCACGCCGTCTTCCAGCTGTGTGCGCACAGCAGAGTTAACGTCAGGATCACCATACCCGAGATTGATAGCGCAGAGGCCTCCAACGAAATCAAGGTATTCATTATCATCAACATCCCACAGACGGCTGCCTTTTGCATGACGAGCAAAGAATGGAGCGGCCCCGAGTGGAAGTTGTGTGATGGATTTGCTGAAGGTCTGGCTGCCTAGGGGGATCGATTTAAGAGCACGATCAAGCATGACTTCAGAGTTATGGTAACGGCTTGACAATTTAGACTGTCCTGATGGGAAGGCTAGATGTTGTCGTGGCGTAAAGACGCGGTATAGCCTTCATTGCGGGTTGCTTTACTTCCAAGGGTGGCAATATCTGGACGTTGTTCCAAAAGACCAAGGATATCGCCCATGGAAAAATATGGGTTCGTGGGGTAGAGGGCCTCATAGATGCTTTCGACAAGGGAGAAGTCGGCAGGGTCATCAACAGTCCAACGTAGTGCCGACAGATCGGGCGATTGCGTTATGCTTTGCAGAGAGAAAACATCGGGATGTTTGTAAATGTAAGGTGTGACGTGCTCTCGCTCAGAAGGCAGTCGGGCTTCTTTCCATGCGCGGTCTAGCGCTGCAAATGTCATGACTTCCACATCCAGTCCATCGGGGAAGGTGGGGCATAACGTGTTGGAGGCATAGTCGCACGGGGAGGCAAAGAAACGTTGGATGACGAGGTCAATTACGGTGGGGTCAGTGAGTGGACAGTCTCCAGTGAGACGCACTATGACATCAGCTTCTGCAGCTAAGGCTGCGCTGTGCATGCGGTCCAGAACGTCATGTAGATTGCCACGGGAGCAGGTGATGCCATGTCTGGTACACAAATCGACGATCGCTTGGTCCGCCGGGTTTATGCTGGTTGCAACAATGAGATCGTCCAACTCCTGGCTGTGTTGCAGGCGCTCAGTTTGGCGGATGAGCATAGGCGTGCCCAAAAGAGGCTTCAACACCTTTCCGGGGAGACGGGTTGAGCTAACTCGTGCCTGAAGAATGCCAATACAACGTGGGGCGGTCATGGGGTGGATCCTGGGTCTATAAATGTAAAGTAATAGTGGTCATCAAAGTGGTCGCCCATGAACCAGTGCTCACGAAGAGTGGCCTCATTCGCGAACCCGGCTTTGGTAAGAGCACCTTTTGATCCAATATTGGAGGCGTAGCAGCCTGCCGTGACCTTATGTAATTTATACGACTGAATACCATGACGCGCCGTGGCTTGGATGGCTTCGCTGGCATAGCCTTTTCCCCAACAGGATCGCTCACCTATTAAAAAGCCGATGTCTGCGCGTCGGTTGTAAGGATCAATTGGACCTAGTTTGATGTTGCCAATGTGCTGCCCTGTTTCGCGCAGGAAGATGCCAAGCAAAAGCGTGTCTGCAGATTTGTTGGTTGTCGAGATGAATGAAGTCAAAGAAGCTTTTGTCTGTGGTTGTGAATGGCGGATTTCTAGGTGGCGAAGGATATTGGGGTCTTGCATCCACCCTAGGTAGACGTGCCCTGCGTCGTCCTCAGATAGATTGCGGAGGGTTAATCGTGGCGTTCTTATAGGGGATGAGAGAAACATTGTTTTTTGTCTGTTATGTGCGCTTCAGGGGAATATTGTAGTTTTTCAAGAAGGCTTTTGCGCGCAAGGGGTTATTGTCGCCAAAATTAAACAAGCTGCCACAGGCTACCGCGGCAGCACCCGCATTAAAGGCTTCTCGCATATGCAAGTAATGGCCTGCGCCGCCACAGATGATGAGTGGGACACGACAGGCTTTACGTGCTTTGTCCAACAGGTCGAGGTCATACCCCCCCATGATGCCGTCGCGATCAATCGCATTAAGAAATATCTCTCCCGCGCCACAGTCAATAACCTGCTTGATATGGTCAGTAAGGGAAACTGCTTTTGGGCATCGGCCACAGTCAGAAAACAGAGTGGGACTATTTCCTGTATTTCGCACGTCGATCGATACGACCAAGGCCTGACTGCCATAACGCTCTGTAATTTGTTCTAGAAGGCTCTTCTGATCGTATCCTGCGCTGTTAATAACCACCTTATCAGCCCCGGCATTGAAGAGCATTGAGGCATCTTCGATAGAGGTAATGCCGCCACCAACAGTGATTGGCATGAAGCATTTTTTTGCAATGTTTCGTAGGTGGTTTGCTGTATCTCTGGGAGAGCGTTGGTTGCGTCCAATATTCAGCAAAATTAATTCGTCTGCGTCTTGGTTGTAGTAGACTTGTGAGCTTTTAAGAGGGTCGCCGACGTCGCGGTGTTTACCAAACGCGACTGTCTTTACAAGCCTATCGTTCAGGAGAAGCTCGACTGGAATAATGCGTCGTTTCAGCATGTGCCATTCCACCAGCAGAAGTTCTCCAGTAATTTTAGACCGCTGCGCTGACTTTTCTCGGGGTGGAATTGTGCTCCAATGACCGAGCTATGGAAAACGATGGAGGGGAATGTTTCGCTGTATTCGGTTGTGGCGAGGACGTGGCTGTCTTCGCATTCGGCGCAATAACTGTGCACAAAATAGAAGTCGATATCAGATTTTATTCCGCATAGAATCTCGTGCTTTTGCGTAAAGTTAACGGTATTCCAGCCGATATGCGGCAGGGGGAAACCATTGTCTTGACTCAGGTGGCGAATGCGGCCTGGAATCAGGCCTAATCCTGCGGAGGAACCACCTTCATCGCCTTCCGAGAAAAGAATCTGCATGCCAAGGCATATACCTAACAAGGGTCGCCCAGCTTTGGCGTAATCTAAAAGGGGCTGGCGGAAGCCCGAGGCATCAAGAGCTAGAATGCTATGAGCAAAGGCACCTACACCAGGTAGTATCAGGTTCTCACAGTCATCTATCATTGAGGCATCTTTGAGTAGAAGCGGGTCAAACCCCAACCCCTCAAGGGCCCCAGACAGGGAGCCGAGATTACCTATACCCGTATCAATAATGCCGATAGTCTTCATTTTGTTTCGCGATACCACGTATGGAAGTCGTGGGTCTTTTTTGCGCAGTCTTTGCAGCTAAAATCCGGTCTAAACGGTGGGACAACGGTCTTCTCCACGATTTCGTTGAATTCCGCTTCACTCATTTGAAGGTATTCAAGGAAGATCTCTAGAGAAGGTGGCTTCTTCCCTTCATAAGCACAAATGAGCTTGTCTGCCTGCTCTTTGGTCATGTGCCCGCTTCTTATGTCGAGGGCGGTCATCTGCGTAACACGTCCATAGCCTCGCTTCAGGAATTTGATGTAATCCCTGACGCCTTGCATGGCGCATTCAATCTTTTCATAGCTATAGATTTCACCGGGAGGCATGCCTTCAACATCGTCGCCTTTCCAGCCAAGCTTATCCATAATCAGTTGAGATTGTTTGCGAACGTCCCATGGAATGAACGACCCAAGGCAGATGGAGCGGTAACGTAGTCGTTTAAGATCTCGTAACTCTGGGTAGGTGAAGGGGGTTAGATCTCGTGGGTCAAGGTCGAAATCGTTTTCGATCATGCCCTTCATGTCTTCTGCCGTGATTCCGAGGTTGACGAATCTGTTAAAGCGAGTTTCATCAACTTCCTCAATTTCATCATCGCGATAGTCGAAGTAGGCAGTGTATTCAGAAGATGGCTCGCCCCAAATCACTAAGGGAGTGCTGTACTTTATCGCGATCTGCATGGGGTAAGAGAAGATTCCTGTATGGCAGTGCCAGCAGAAGTCGCCTTTGCGGATTAAAGCCTCTTTCATCAGCCGTTTAACAACATGCCAGTTAGGCGTGAAGCTAAGAACATCAACCCCAAGCTTCTTGAATGTGCGTTGATTGTTTTCGCGCAATGTTTGGCGCATGAACCCATGGTCAAATTGTATAACCAGTGGCTTGACCTTGTATTCCGTTATGAGGTGGTAGAGGGTGAACGTAGAGTCCTTCCCGCCCGAGAATGGGACGATACAGTCGTACTCCCCTTTTCCTCTATATTGCTCGATGACGTCATCAAACATTTCTTTGCGGGAAGACCAGTCGATTTTCTCTTCTTTGAATTTACGTTGATTGCAAATATTGCAGACACCATTTGCATCAAATTCAATCGTCTCGTAAGTTTCAGGTAAGCCGCAGCGCACGCAATGTCTAAGATTTGCAGCAGCCATATGGGGGGTCCCCGTTCCTTGGCGAGTTTCTTCCATTTTCGGCATCCTTACGGTCTGTTGAGGAACTTAGTGTTTCCAGAGTGTGGGCAGAATAAATCTCAGGTCATCGATGTTGAAGATATCGAAATTCCAAGTGTATTCATCACGTAAGGACTCAACACTACTGATTATGTCTTGAAGTTGAGGCAGTGTTTCACAGCCGACAATGACCCGGTCTATTCTGAGGTCTTTGAGGCAAAAAATGAGAGCAGCTTGCACAGGAGTAAGCCCGAGGGATGCGATGTGATCTGTGTAGCGTTTATGGTGAGGCGTCAAATCAGAAAAATAGGGTGGGAGATTCTCCACAGGCAATAACAGCAGGCCTTGAAGGAAGGCGCTCCGGGCGTGAACCTCAATTCTACGTGATCTTAGGGTGTCTAAAAGGCCTGATCGGGCAAAACGTTGATCGTATACGTTGTATGGTAACTGTACTAAATCCGGAGAGAAATCAGAGAGTACAGCGTCTAACTCTTCCGGTGAATAGACGGATATCCCAATTTTCTGCACGCAGCCGGAATCGCGCTGTTCGCACAAGGATGTCCATAGTGGGGGGCCGTCAGGGCCAAGCAATTCTGATGTGTTGTGCAAAAGAATGCCATATGGCCGCTGATCATTCATATTCTCTATAGAGCGACGGATGACTGCAGATGTTTCATCTGTGACGTTGTTAGTGGGCTGGCCGCTCTTGGGGCTGATCTTTGTTACGATGTGAAAGCCGGGATGACTCGGCAGCAGGCGTCCGATGGTTTGCTCTGCGTCGCCGTAGGCCTGGGCCGTGTCGATCAGGTCTATACCCGCAGATGTGGCGACTTTGAGCATAGAGCTAATCGTCGTGTCTGTTGGGCGGCCCGTTGCGTTGGTAATCCCGTATTTCGCCCCCCACTGTGCAGAGCCAAGCCCAATGCGTGATAAGACGTTCATTGGGGCCTCTGCCCGATCAAGGATGTAAGAATTGTTGCCACATGGTTGATGTCTGCGTCAGTCATTGCGGGGAACAGGGGAAGGGAGAGGCAGCGTGCATAGTAGGCGTCGGCGCCCGGCAGATGCAGGTCAGGTTGGCGTGACCGCCAGAAAGGTTGGCGGTGAACCGGCAGATAGTGCACCTGAGTGCCAATGTTTGCGTTGTGTAGTGCGGCCATCAAATCGGCTCGAGATAAATTTGCTGCAGCAAAGTCTATCAGTACGGGGTAGAGGTGCCAGCCGCCGTTGCAGCCCTGAACACGGGGAATGGGGCGCAGAAGGGGGCCTAGATGAGCCAGCGCCTGATCGTAAAGTCCGGCGAGTTCACGGCGTCGAGCCAGAAAGGCATCCAGTTTTCCAAGTTGACTTAGACCGAGTGCGCAATGGATTTCACTGGCGCGGTAGTTGAAGCCTGGCTCCAGCATTTCATAGTACCAGGGATTGGGCTGTCCGTTGGCGTCAAAGGCCTCATCTGTCTGTGTAAACAACGCAGGATCACGGACCATGCCGTGGTTGCGGAAACGCGCCAGTCTCTCGGCAAGGATGGGGCTGGCGGTGGTGATGACGCCGCCCTCGCCCATAGCGATGGTCTTGACCGGGTGTAGAGAAAATACCGACATGTCGGTATTTTCTCCATTGCCGATGGCTTGCCCGTTCATGCTTGCGCCCACGGCATGACAGGCGTCGTCCACGATGGCGAGGCCGTGCTTCGTCGCAATGTTAGAAATTGCCGTTAAGTCAACGCAGCCACCATTCAGGTGAACCGGGAATACGGCTTTCGCACGTCCTTGGGCGCGAACAATGGCGTCTTCCAGGGATTTCGTTGTCATCAGTCCGGTGTCTGGGTCGACGTCGGCGAAGACCACATCGGCACCAACGTAAAACGGGGCGCTGGCTGTCGCGAGAAAGGTGAGGCTGGGTACGATGGCGATGTCGCCGGGACCAAGGCCCAGAGCCATGGCGGCGAGGTGTAGTGCTGCGGTACCGTTGGCGCAGGACACCGCATAGGGGGCGGTGAGGCGATGTGCAAATGCGGTTTCGAATTGGGAAACCAGAGGTCCTCCGGTTAGGGAATTCGAACGCAAGACCGCAGCGACAGCGGCGATATCATCCTCGTCAATTTGGTGGCGGCCATAGGGCAGGAACGATGGCGTGGACATGAATTTATGCCTTGGGTTCCGATAACAGCGCATGCAGGCTGTCCGGGGTCAGCCATTCTGTGTTGGTGTTGCTGGCGTAGCGAAAGTTGTCGGCGACGGGTTGTGCCGCGCTGTGAGCGTAGTTTTCACGGCTCCAAAACACCAACTCTGGCTGAATGATGTAGCGGTCATTCAGCTCCAGCATGTTGCGGGCGTCGTCTTCGGTGCTCATGGTTTCGTGCAGCTTTTCGCCGGGGCGGATGCCAATGACCTTAAAGGGCTTATTTGGAGCAAGGTAGTGGGCCAGATCTACCACTGTCATGCTGGGGATTTTCGGGATGAAAATCTCTCCGCCGTGCATCATTTCGGCTGAGGACAGCACAAATCGCACGCCTTGGGTCAGGGTGATCCAGAATCGGGTCATCCGTTCATCGGTGATCGGCAGTTCGGTACAGTTGTTGGCAAGAAGCTTCTTGAAAAACGGGAGAACGCTGCCATTAGAGCCAATTACGTTGCCATACCGTACCACGGCAAAGCTGGCGCCATGGTCACCACGTAGGTTGTTGGCGGCGACAAAAATCTTGTCGGAAGCCAGTTTGCTCGCACCATAAAGGTTGATTGGGCTGCAGGCCTTGTCGGTAGATAGGGCAATGACACGTTTTACCTGACAGGCCAGTGCTGCACGGACCACGTTCTCTGCCCCGTGGACATTGGTGCGGATGCACTCGAAAGGGTTGTATTCGGCTGCGGGGACATGCTTCATCGCGGCGGCATGGATAATGATATCAACACCACGCATGGCCATCTCTAGGCGGTCGTAGTCGCGGACATCGCCGATGAAGTAGCGCATGCAGGGATATTGTTCTGGGTTGAACTCCTGCGCCATATCGAAATGCTTTTGTTCGTCACGCGAGAACACAATCAGACGTTTGGGCTGATAGTGCTTTAGAACGTAGCGGACAAAGGCGCGACCAAAGGATCCTGTGCCGCCGGTGACCAGCACCGTTTTGCTGTTCAGGTCAATCATTGGGGTGTCGAACAGGCGTGGAGCGACGGTCACCAGGGGGCCTCTATTTGCTTGATTTTGTGAGGGGTAGTCAGGCTACCGCAGGCCGGGTGAAGGATTTCCCCCTGCCTTGTCAGTAGCGTGAAGGGGGGGATTGTTCACCATGTGAATGATAAAGTCAACATGAATGGCCTCGACTTGAAGGGGGGGCGAGCGCGATGTTCTGCACGCAGAAGGGCCTGTATGGTGGCCTGTCTGGAGATGCCGGAAGTTCGGCGGTGGATGGTGATGGAAGATAGAACGTGCGACGAAAGGCGGTTCTGGTGGAACCAATACTCAACTAGGCTCAGGACTCATTGATTGATCCAGAAGATGACGGTTGCAGCGATGCAGATTGCGGACATAAAGGTGTGAGCACATCGATTATAGCGTGTGTGGATGCGTCGCCAATCTTTGAGCTTTCCGAACATGTTTTCGACCTTGTGCCGCTGGCGGTAGAGCACGGCATCATGCGGGATATGGACTTTGCGGTTTGCCTTTGACGGGATGCAGGCGGCAATGCCGCGTTTCGCCAGGGCACTGCGAAACCAGTCGGCATCATAGCCTTTGTCTCCGAGCAGGACTTTGGCCTTCGGAAAGGCCTCAATCATCAGTGCAGCACCCTTAAAGTCGCTCATCTGGCCTTCGCTCAGGAGCATGATGAGCGGCCTGCCCCTACCATCACAAACCGCGTGCAGCTTGGAGTTCAGGCCTCCTTTGGTGCGTCCGATACGTCGGGGAACAGCCCCTTTTTGAGCAAGCTGGCTGCCGTCCGATGCGCCTTCAGGTGGATCGCGTCGATCATCAACTGATCGGGTTTGCCACCCTTCGCCGCCAAGCCTGCGAAAATCTTGTTGAACACGCCCATGCGGCTCCAGCGGATGAAGCGGTTGTAAATCGTCTTGGCAGGACCGAGAGCTGGCCTGGATAATTCGGACAGCATGTTAGGTGGATTTTCTGCCTGAGAGCGGCGAGGATGCCGCGGATCAGGAGAAGAGAACATGGCAAGACGACCGCGGCGGAACCACACCCCGGGCTTCAAGGCAAAGGTTGCTTTGGCCGCCATCAAAGGCAACATTCCGCCCGCCGAGGCCGAGGCGCGCTACTACGCCATGCTGGACAATCCATCCATGGCCGCCTAACTCAAACCAATCTGCCTCCGGCAATCCCGGCGCGGTTCAGTGAGGGCATCGAGATCGGGTGACCCGGCTGATGAAGCGGATGAATATCGAAGCGCTTTATCGCCGACCGAACACCTCGAAGCCGATGCCGGGGCACAAGATCCACCCGTACCTGCTGCGCGGTCTGACGGTCAGTCGACCGAACCAGGTGTGGGCGATGGACATAACCTACATCCCAATGGCACGCGGCTTCGTCTATCTGGCTGCGGTCGTCGACTGGTTTAGTCGGCGGGTGCTGGCTTGGCGGGTGTCGATCACCATGGAAACCGCGTTCGGCCTTGAAGCGGTCGAGGAAGCCCTGGCGAAGCATGGCAAGCCGGAGATCTTCAACACCGACCAGGGCAGCCAGTTTACCAGCATCGCCTTTACCAGCCTGTTGCGGGACAATGGCATCGCCATCAGCATGGACGGCAAGGGCTCATGGCGCGACAACGTGTTCGTCGAACGGATCTGGCGCACGGTCAAATATGAGGAGGTCTATCTCAAGGCTTACCAGAGTGTCAGCGAGGCCCGCGCCTCGATCGGTCGATACCTTGACTTCTACAATCATCGGCGACCGCACTCGAGCCTTGACCGGAAAACACCGGATCGGGCCTACTTCGATAACCTGCCGCGGGCGACCGCGGCATGACAGTCACCGCCGGTTTTCAACATCACTCCGGGCGGCCTACGGCCTTCCTACATGACGTTGAAAGCTGGCACATTGGAAAGACAACTGGCAGACGATCCACTTAGCCAGAGACGTTTCCTGTCCAAACAAACCCGACCACCTCTGTTTTCGGTCCGATTTGGCGGGGGCTCTTCAACTCAGTTGGGGCTCCAGTCTCCGCTGGATGAGCCTTGGGGGCACAGCACGCAGGGCCGTTTATCTCCACCTGTGGCATCTGATTTTTTCCCGGATAAAAAAAACAGTTGGAGCTTCTCTGGGCTACTGAAGCCAAGAGAATGTGCTATCTACTTCATGCTTGTGTCCGGTGGTGTCGAAGCGTATTGCTAAATTTCTTCAGGTGCTTGGGTTGAAAGCTATGATCAAGGATTTGCTGCGGCGGAGCTGATTGGGCATTGATGGTGGCCTTCGTCAAGGAACGCTCACAGGCATTAATGTGAATGCGGCATGGCGTTGTTTTGTCGGCGCTTTGTGGCATTTTATTTCTATTTTCTATAGGGGGGTGGTAAATGAAAGGGCGTGTAACCGTCATTTCTCCTTGTTATAATGAGGGCGAGAACGCCCGAATTTGCTACCAAGCCGTCAAGGAGGTTTTTGAGCAGGCGTTACCGGACTACGAGTGTGAGCACATCTTTGCCGATAATGCTTCAACCGATGATACGCCACAGATCCTCGCCGATCTTGCTGCGGCTGATCCACATGTTCGTGTCATCGTTAACGCCCGTAACGTTGGTCCCTTGCGTTCGGTCTATAATGCTCTGAAGTCGGCAAGTGGTGATGCGACGTTGGTTATGATGGCGGTTGATCTGCAGGATCCGCCGGAACTCATTGCGGAGTTTGTGCGCCTGTGGGAACAGGGGCACATGGTAGTACAGGGGGTGAGATCCAACCGCGAGGAAGGGTTTATCTTCCGGACTACGCGCAAGCTGTTTTATCGGGCGGTCAAGTTGATGTCGAACATCGACATTCCTGTGGATGTGGGTGAGTTCCAGCTCATTGATCGCAAGGTGCAACAAGCCGTGGTGTCATTCAATGACCACTACCCGTACATACGCGGTATGATTGCGTATTGTGGATTTAAACCCTATAGCGTGCCGTACACATTGCGCGCCCGCAAACGTGGTTTCTCCAAGAATCGGTTCTTTACTTTGGTGGATATTGCACTTAATGGCCTGCTGACATTTACCACAGCACCAATCCGAGTGTTGACTGGGATTGGCATCACGCTATCGATCTCCAGCCTATTATATGCATTGGTGAATTTTTTGCTGTTGGCCTTTAATCGAGATTCGGCGGTTCCGCCAGGGGTTGCAACCCTGATTGTTGCGTTCTTTTTCTTTTCAGGGGTGCAGTTTCTGTTCTTAGGGATTTTGGGTGAATACATTGTTTCCACACACGGGCAGGTCCGTTTTGGCTCTTTGGTGGTGGAAGCTAAGCGCATAAACTTTGATGATCAGAAAACGGCGACCAAGGATGTCCACGGCAATGCCTAAATCTTCGGTGCGGGTTGTGGTTTTTGGCGCTGGATTTGGTGCGTACTGTTTGACCCCGGCCTTTCAACGAGATTCCCGTGCAACGGTCGTTGCACTGTGTGCGCCGACGGCAACCCGACGTGATGCTGCTGCACAGAAGTATGGCATCCCCACAACCTGTGCGTCGCTGGATGAGGTGCTGGAGCGGATCGATTTTGATGTGGCTGCCATTGCTGTGCCGCCGCAAGAGCAAGAAGCCATTGCTATGGCCTGTTTGGAACGCCGCATTCCAGTTTTTGCAGAAAAGCCGCTTGGCTCCAATCTCGCTTCTGCTTCCAGGTTGGCAGCTATGGCGCGGGATATGGGTGTTCCGACGGCCATGGACTTTATTTTTCCCGAGTTGGCGGCGTGGAAGGAAGCCCGGCGTCTGCTTTTGTCTGGGGTCATCGGGGCGTTGCGCCATGTGGTTGTTAATTGGGTGAGCGAGAGCTTTGACAATCAGCGTCGCGTCGTTTCGTGGAAGACGGATGCCCGCCTTGGCGGTGGTGTGATGTCGCACTTTGGCTCACATACCCTTCATTATCTGGAATGGTTCTGTGGCCCTATAGCTTCCATCCGGGGAGGCCTTGCCCAGTGTCCAGGGTATCATTCTTTCGCTGATACGTTGGCCACGTTGTCGGTTGATTTCCAGTCCAAGGTTTCCTGTGCGGTTGTCCTGTGCTCTGCAGCTCCGTTTGGAACCGGGCATCGAATTGACTTCTACGGAGAGAATGGTGTTTTATCCTTGGTCAATGATGCGGGCGGCTATTTAACCTTCCGTCTTCGTGTGCAGTGTTATGATGCGGCTAAGAGTGAAGATATCACGGTACCCTCTGTTGATCTGGGGGCAGATGTTGGAACCGACCCTAGGATTTCTCCGGTAAGTCAAATGGTTCATCGTTTTATTGATAGCATTCAAACAGGTCGCGACATGTGTCCGTCGTTTAAGGATGCTCTACGTGTTCAGCTTCACCTCGATCATATTGCGGGGCTGGCATCGTCGGTGCCGCCGCCCGAATCCGTTGTGTAGCGCCTGCTTCCGTCACTCAGTTTTCGCTTTCGCCAGATACCTAGATTCGAGGAGAGACATATGCAAAAGCCAAATCACGACATTCCTTTTGGTCATATTGAGGAATGCCAGATTTGCGGAGCGAAAGGTTTAGAGCCCGTCATCAATCTTGGACATCAGCCGCTGTGTGACTCCTTGCTGACGACACCTCAGCTCAATGAGCCAGAGGTTTCCTATCCGCTGGCGCTGGTGCGTTGCCCGCAGTGCAGCCTGGTCCAGTTGGACTATGTGGTCCCCGGTGACGTGGTGTATTACCCGGATTACCCGTATCGCACTGGAATCACGAGGGAGCTTTTCAACCATCATCAGCGGCTGTCCGTGGACGTGGTTGAACGCCATAAGACTCCGGTAGATTCCCTTGTCGTTGATATCGGGTCTAATGACGGTACCCTTCTTAAGGGGTTTGCTCGTCAGGGGATGCGCGTTCTGGGCGTGGAGCCGACGAACATCGCGCAAATCGCGGTTGAGGACGGCATCGATACCGTTCAGGATTTCTTTGGTGAGTCTGTGGCGGAAGAAATTGTCAAGCAGCATGGTAAGGCAAAGGTCATTACCGCGACCAACATGTTTGCCCATATTGCCAACCTTGGCGATATGATTCGCGGCATCGAGGTGCTTCTGGACGATGATGGTGTTTTTGTCCTTGAAAACCACTACCTGATGGATATCGTCGGAGGCCTGCAATTTGACTCGATTTATCACGAGCATTTGCGTTCGTATTCCATCAAGCCGCTTGTTCAACTCTTTGGGTACTATGGTCTGAGTGTCGTTGATGCGCACCGCGTTGCCAGCTATGGCGGGTCTGTGCGCGTTTATGTGGTTCGAGACAAAATTGCGCGTCCGACCCAGGGGCTGGTCAATATGATTGCGGAAGAACGGGACTTCGGACTTTATGATGCCGACGTCTACAACGAATTCCGTAGTCGGGCTCTGAAAGCGAAACGGAACCTCTATAATCTGGCTCTGGAAGCCGAAAGTTCTGGTGTGCGTTTTGTCGGCAATTCTTGTCCGGGGCGTGCCAGCACGTTGCTCAACTATGTTGGCCTTGGCTGCGATTTGATGCCGTATATTGCGGAACAGCCAACCTCCTTGAAACTTGGGCGCTATCTTCCGGGCCTGCATCAGCCGGTGGTCAACAATTCCATTCTCTTCTCTGAGCAGCCGGAATATGTGGTCCTGTTGGCATGGCACTATTGGGAGCCGATCAGGGCGGACCTACGCAAGCGCGGTCTGAAATCCAAATTCGTTTTACCGCTACCTGAACTTCGGATCATCGAAGACTGATCCGAGGTTCCGATTCACATAGAAAGCACAGACCGTGATTGGTAAATTGCTGATTTATGCTCCATGGGCTGTGCTTGTGGTCGCCTTTTTATTTCTGAAGGTTATGGTGCCACGGTTGTTCCCATCAAGCCGTCGAGGACTGATCTTCCTGGGAGGGCTATGGATCCTGATGGTCCAGGGCGATAGTTTGCTCCTTGGCCCCTTGGCCCCACTGGAGTGGGGGGACGGGGAAATGATGTTTTATGGGTATTTCCCCTATCTGGCGAATACCCACGACGGTTTATTCCTGCATGATGTTATCGGTGGGGTGGACCGTTACGCCCTTGGAAGGATCGGTGGAGGACTGGTTTCAGCCCGGGTCTTCCTTTCTGGCGTGATGCCCATGTGGTTATTGCTGGTGCTGATGCGGTTGTTCGTTAGCAGCACTGCCCTGTATTCCATCTTCTTGTTTTCTCGCCGACGTCTTGATTGTCCGCCGGTGGCAGCCTTTGCTTTGGGGGCGCTATTTTCTGCCGGGTTTGATGTTAATACGTCGATGACGTTTCTCTATGGCTTGTCGATCGCGGCTTTGCCCCTGTTGCTGTATTTTCTATTCAGTCTTGACCGTGAGCCGCGTCGTTGGTTGATTTATACTGCCGTTTGTCTTGTCTATGTGATGTTTGCCGACCCCTTCTTCTGGCTGGCGGGATTGTGGGCAGTTGCGCTTTGTATGTTGCTTTGGCATAAACCAAACAGTTGGGTTGGGTTCTTCGTTGGCTTGATTGCGTTGTCGTTGTTGTGGCTGGCCAACTATAGCGAAGCCATTTGGGCCGTTCTGCAAATGACACCCTACAGCAGTCGTCCGCCAGATTTTCTGCGGTCTAGCCTTGTCGATCGTTTCGGTTTTTTTGCCCGGTGGATGTTGTTTCCGCAGTTGCTCTACAATGCGGGTGGGCTGGCCTATTCGGTTCCGATTGTCTTTGCCTTATGGGTGGGGTATTCGCGCCGTGCGAAAACCGTTTTGTTGGCGGCAGTGTCCGCGCTTGTGGTTGGTTTTGCCTCTCCGGTCCTGATCTCTGTTCCATGGGCTGATCTGGGTCTGAATTTCTTGCAGTCCTATCGCTGGTATCTGGAATATGCGGCATTTCCGCTCTCCATGCTGGCAGCCGCCGCCGCAGCCGCCGCGTTGCAAAAAATCAAGACTACAGCCACCTCAATGCCATCAGTTACGACATTGGCAAGTGCTTGTTTGGCGGTTGGTATTGCGATGTTGTTTGTACTCAAGAGCAACATTATTTTGCACATGGCGACGCGAGGCAACCTGACCATGATGCAGGACATTCCGAATCTGAAAAATCACACATGGTATCCAGAGGATAATAGTCGCGTGGTTGGTATTCCGACCACATACATGCCCAATCTCTCGCCGTCTTATGGCCTGCCGGCCTATGATGGAAGCGCGACGTTCATTCCTAAATCGACGTTTGTATTCTGGCGCGACCTCGTCTTACGCCAGAGCCATGGGTTGAGTTTTTCCGACCCAGGTTTTCCGCTTAATCCGCACTACCTGGAGTGCTGTGAGCCCTATCCCATAGAACAGGATGCCGCGCTTGACATGCTGCGGGTGCTGAATGTCGGATATATTCTCAGCTACCGGGCGTTGGCTTCGGATCGTCTGCACCAGGTTTCCGGGCCGGTGGTGCAGCGAGGTAGAATGCGTTTGCGTGATGTCATCCGGCGGCCAGCGCAGGATATCTTCGTTTACGCCATTCCAGATCCTCTGCCGCGTGTCTACGGTGTTCGTCAGGTGGTGGTCATTGATGATGAACAGCCACGGGAAGACCTTCTACATGCTATTGCGCAGCATGCACCGCAGCGGGATGCCGTGTTCCTAAAGTCGGATTCTCGTGGAATCGGGGATGGTGAACAGATCAGTCCGCTTGCTATAGAAGAGTATCGAATTATCAAAGACGGCTATGACATCACACTGACAGCAAAGGCTCCAGGGCTGATTATTGTTAATGTTCCCTATTTCCCCTGGTGGGCAGCCGAATCCGAAGCCGGAGCGCAACTCTCTATCCGGCCTGTCAATATTGGACAGATTGCGATTGCTGTTCCTGCGCACACGCGGCAGATTTACCTGCGCTACAAAAGGATCACCCTGTTTCCATTTCTTCATTCTCTCTGACCTAGGGCGGCAGACAAAAATTCTGGAGAATTTTGCTGGGAACCGGAACTGTCGCGGATTCTGAACATGATTGGATCGATCGCATGCAAACACATCTTGTAAATCCAGAATACTGGAAGGGGCGCACTGTCCTTGTGACGGGTGCAACGGGTTTTCTGGGGGGGTGGTTGGTGCGCCGCCTTTTGGCTTATGGTTCGGATGTTATTACGGTTGTGCGCGGAGAGCGTCCCGAAAGTCAGTTCCAACTGGAAAAATTCGGTGAGCGCTGCAGTGTGGTGCGGGGGCAAATCTATGATCCGCAACTGATTGCGGATTTGTTCGATCGACATCCTATCTCAGCGGTCTTGCACACAGCGGCCAACGCGGACGTCAATAACGCGTTGACCAATCCGGTTGATAACTTCCGCAGTGCTATTGACAGTACCATGCTGATTTTGGAGCAGGTGCGAACCCGTCGTCCAGATTGCTCGGTGGTGGTCTCGTCGTCAGACAAGGCTTACGGTCCTCAGCCGACGCCGTTTCGGGAGGAAGCGGCTTTGCGCCCCCATCACCCCTACGAAGTGGCCAAAGCGTCGCAAGATCTGATGGCGCAGAGTTATGGCAAGGTCTTTGGTCTACCGGTGGCGGTGACGCGGTGTGGGAACTACTTTGGTGGCTGGGATTTCAACTGGACTCGGATCATCCCAGGGACGATTCAGGCGATCGTAGAGAACAAGCCGGTTGTACTGCGTTCAGATGGCAAATTCACCCGCGATTTTCTTTACATTGAGGACGCCATAGACATCCAATTAATGCTTGCCGAGCGGTTGTCCAGCGATGCGGAAATTCGCGGTGAGGCGTTTAATTTTTCTCTCGAGGTGGATGTAGAAATTATCGACCTTGTGAAGAAAATTTCTGCGTTTATGGGGTGTTCAACGGAAATCTGTGTCAATGCGAATGCACAGGCGGAGATTCGCCTTATGCGCGTTGCTTCTGACAAGGCGCGGATGCAATTGGGGTGGGCCCCAGCCTATGATCTTGATAAGGCCCTTCAGGCGACGATCCGGTGGTACCGAAACTACCTCACCGCCCCCGGCGCTCTGTGAGGATTTGTTTTATAAAAGAGGGTTGATAACATCATGCGTATTCTAATCACCGGCCATTGCGGATACATCGGCCCGGTCATGACCCGCTTGTTTCACCAAGCAGGTCATGAGGTCGTTGGGTTTGATACCGGGTTCTTCAAGGATTTGATTGGTGCGGCGGAGCCGGGCTGTATTCCAGATTATGAAATCTCTGGGGACATTCGCGATATTGTCATTAAGGACTTTGCCGGAATCGAAGGGGTTGTGCACTTGGCTGCCCTGTCGAATGATCCGATGGGCAACATTGCGGCGGGACAGACCCATTCTATTAATACAGAAGGGACTATTCGCTGTGCAACCATGGCAAAGCAAGCCGGAGCATCCCGTTTTGTGTTTGCATCGTCTTGTTCAGTCTATGGGGCATCTGGAAATTCGGCGGTTCCTCTGGATGAGCATGCGCCGGTTGCGCCGGTTTCGGCCTATGCGGTGTCGAAGGTTGACGCCGAAAAAGCACTTCAGACCATTGCCGATGATAGCTTCCGTACCGTCATGTTGCGCAACGCAACGGCTTATGGCGTCAGTCCGCGGATGCGTTTGGACTTGGTTCTCGCTAATCTGATGGCGTCAGGTTATGCGACTGGGGTGATTGAGGTGCTGTCTGATGGCACACCATGGCGTCCACTGGTTCATATCGAGGATATCAGTCGTGCAGCATTATCGGCTCTGACGGCTGAGGCACTGAACCACAGTGTCTTTAATATCGGGGCGGCTGACTGCAATTACACGGTGCGGGAGATCGCTGAGGTTGCGGCGAAGCAATTTCCAGAGTGTTCTATCAACATCACTGGGCAGAATGGTAGTGACCCTAGATCATATCGGGTTGACTTTACCCGAGCTCTGACCGATCTGCCGGGTTTTGCCCCGCAGTGGAAT
Organism: Rhodospirillaceae bacterium; assembly: GCA_016937315.1. Lineage (GTDB taxonomy): Bacteria > Pseudomonadota > Alphaproteobacteria > Rhodospirillales > Rhodospirillaceae > Oleispirillum. Next base: position 3,502 of record JAFGWD010000285.1, on the reverse strand, counting down.
CTAGAAAAGGGCGCGAAACAAACCCATGATTGGCTTTCCGCCGCGCCGCGTGATCTTAAGGTTCTTTTCGGAAATCGTTATATCAGGCTTTCCCATTTAGAGAAGCTTTTGCGTGAACACCAGGTCAGCGAGACCTTCCGCTGGCTTTGATGGTTGACGCTCTCCCGTCCATTATTGAGGATGGGAGAGCGCTATTTTTAGAGAGAACAGCCCAGGTCTAGTAAGGCTTGTTGTTGTAAGAGGGCGTCACGCAGTTGCGCGGCTCCTGTTGCTCGTGGATCGCCGGATTTTGTGTTGTTGATGATGTCGAGATCTTTTTGCGTTTCCACAGCAAACCAATAGCGGTCAATTGGGTAGTATTCGACCCGGCCATGAGCGATTAGGCGCGGGAATAGGTCGCGCTCAAAATTCTCTGTTTTTAGCAGGTCAATCTCGGTGAGGGATTCTGGATTGAGTATGGTTATGCCTGCATTAACATACCCTAGAAGCTCTCCGTCTTGTTCTGGGTCATCAATGCAGAATGCCCGAACGGCAGAATCACGGGAAAAGGATACGACCCTGTCATTCCTGACCACAATCAGTCCGTATTGAGATGTGACCCGGCATGCGGCGAGGGTCGCCATGGCTCCGGCCCCAAGATGGGTTTGATAGAGGTTGTTAAGGTCAAGGTCATAAATACAGTCGCCGTTAACTAGCAAAAACGGTTCATCATGCAGAAGGTGTTGGACCATATGAATGCGTTTGCCGATTGGTGATTCTTCTCCGGTGTTGATGGCGTCGATCCGCGCATTTAGGCTGCTGAAGGTGCTGTCCACATAGCCCTGAATCTGATCTCCGCGATAGCCCAGAGGCAGGATGAAATGGCGCACGCCAGCGGCATATAAACTCATAATGGAGTACCAGAGGATCGGATATCCGATGACTTCAACCATGGCCTTCGGGCGCGTTTCCCCGACACTTCCGAGCCTGCGGCCGCGTCCGCCGCAAAGAATAACGGCTGTTTTAATCATCAGAGGACTCCCAGAAGGTTTACGGAATAAGAATTTCTGCCATTCGTTTCATGATGTTGTGGTTGAGCTCTTGTGCGTCGGTGTATCTTCCTGTCTTGACGCAAACGGCAAATGCCGCGTGGATAGTCGCAACCATGGGGTTGGTGATTTCCATGGGGGCGGCAATGGCTCCAGGGATGTCGAGAAGGACCTGAAATCCTGCGCCGCTGGTTCTTTGTATTCGTTGCGCTGTTTGTCCATTAATGGCAAACGACAGATCCGTCATTGTGGCCTGTGGGGCCTGAACGAATTCAAAAACGCACCGGGTGTCACCCATCTGGAATGTGCCAACCCATGTCCCCTCTTTTTCCTGGACAGAAAGGTTCTTGACCTGTGCACCCTCAGTAAATTCCAGCAATAGCGAAAAGGCATGTGGGAGCAGGTCAACGGCGATGTCTGGACCGGCATAGTTGCCGCGTGTCTGGTAACGAAACCAAAAGTCAGTTAGCTTCTGTGGGCGTCCGCAGGTGGCAATAAACGGTGCTGCGAAATGGGCGGTTGGGTAATTGACGCACAGTCGTCCGTCAGCTTGGTCGAACAACTCATGTGTTAGGTCGTCAACCCGACGTCGGGTCAAGCCATTCATCCAGAAGAATGGCTTTTCGACAAAGACATAACAGCCTTTGGCTAGCAAGATGTGGGCGTGCTCAAGGTGCAGTGCGTTGGGCGAACAGACGGAAACAAAATCTGAAACCGCTCCCAGTTTAGCAACAGAGGCGAGAGCTCCCACTGGTATGTTGTATGTCTGAGACAGGCGCAGCGCCGTGGCGCGGGTGTTTTCAAGAGTCTGTCCGACAATGTTGAGCGTGCCGCTTCCCGCTGCCACCAGCTCACGCAAATGCACGGCTCCGATGCCGCGTGCGCCGACAATGCCGGAGCTGATGTCTTTGGGGCTTCTAGGCATGGGGCTTATTCCCAAACGCATTCTGGAAGATACGGTTTACAGTGTGTTCCTTGCGGTCACAACGGCAGTCGTTCTTGGTAATTTTGGTGTGCTGCAGTTCATAAGTGAGCCAGATGTCTTCGGTGTCGTAATTGTAGAAAGCGTCCCAGAAGTCCACCTCCTGAAGGTTACCGAGAGACATGTCGCGGAAATGGGGGGCTCCTGACTGAGAGCAGTTAGACAAATAACCGTCATAGGAAATCGCCGGATAGATAAAGCGTGCAAAGCATGGCAGGGTGCGGCGCTCTGTAAATGCGCTTTCTCCATCCACGTCCAGAAGGACAACATTGGTTTTGTCGCTGGTGTGGTCGTCAATCACCGGCTTAAGACGTTGATAGATTTCTTCAATTTCAGCGCGGTTTGGAATGACTGTTCCATCAACGCTCTCAGAGCCACGTGGCAGCTGTGGAAAGGAGAAGCGGATCACGTCCACGCCGGTATCAATAATGTCGCGTAGGCCTTGTTCAACGGTCTTGGTGTCGGAATTGACGCGGGTGAGCAGGTAATTGGCAGCCATATCCAAATGAGATCTGCGTTGGTCACGCAACTGGCAGATCCGCTTCAGGTTCTCGATGACACGATGGTAGACATCACCGGATATTTTTACTCCGTGCGTGGTGTTGTAGCTTTCGGAGGATCCGGCATCAACGCTAACCGTCATATAACTGGTTGCTGCGGCGTCTTGACGCGTTAACAGGTCAATGAGGCGGTCGCTGGCCCGCAGCAGTTTACTGTGAAACCCGGTGATCTGGCCGTGATGGCGGGAGATTTCGACGAGATCGTCGATGTGTTCGTAATTGAGTGGGTCCGTGGCGTATCCAGCAAAAATAATCTTCGCAACGCCACCATGCGGGCCATCGGTCATTTGGCGCATGATGTCTATGTAGCGTTCAGGTGTCAGGCGGTCACTGACATTTTCAGATGACGCGCCATAACAGTACGGGCATTCCATCCAGCAGATCTTGCGGCCAGTTAGACGCCCGGGTTGGAGTTCAACTTGGTAGGGAACGACGGTTTTGTTGATAACTTGCTCTAAGAGAGCTTCTGGAGTCTCGAAATACTTGTGCTTGTATGCAATGCGTTCAAAGAGTTGACCAGTCATTTATGCTAACCTCTGTGTTCCAGGGCCAAGGGTAATGCCCTGTTACGAAAAGACGAGTGAGCGTTTTAGACCTTCAGAATTGTTGAGTAAAGTATGCGGAACAGTAACCATGGACACCAGAGTTTCCTGGTTCAAACTGAAGAATGCCGGAGGGGCGTATTTTTGTGTGAGTCGCAGCTTCAGGCTGGTTTCCTAACCTATTTCACATATTCAGTCCATCACTAAACGTGTGATATCCAGGCGCGAATTAGTGTGCCGAGGCCTTGTTCTCGTGGGCTGTTTTTTCTATCACGGCCAGCATACGGAATGCCATCAACCGCCCTAGAGAGTTCTGCGAATAGGTTGAATCGGAAATAGGATTCCCTTCGGAGGGAAAATCTGATTCAAGATGCTGGCTGGGAGAGGAGG
>JAFGWD010000284.1 GCA_016937315.1 Rhodospirillaceae bacterium | reverse complement strand
TCTGGCGAAATTGTCCACAGCAAGGTCTGCAACAAACGCGCCGCATGGGGCATAACGGCAAGACGTCGACGCGAGATACCTGGGATTTTGTCCACAGAACGCCGCCCAATCCGCGCCACCAAGTCCGTTAGCTCCAAGGCCTTGGCACGAGGCAAGGTATACTTGTCGAGAACTTGAAGCGGATGATTTTCCTGCGCCATACACACTTTAGCCAACGCACGCCAAGACCCACCCACGGCATACAAGGTTCGAACCGGGCGTTCTGATATCCAGGGGGCCTGCTTCAGATTGTCGCGAATCGCAGCATCCACCTGTGCATCACCACCCTGAGAAATATCATCCAGGCGAAGGACCCCTAAAGGAACGGAACACAACCGCCCCAATGGATCAACTTGCCCCCCATCAATTTCCACCAATTCCAAACTGCCGCCACCCAGATCAGCGACGATACCTTCCGCATCTGGCGTTCCCAGCAGAACACCCAAGGCCGCAAGACGCCCCTCATCATGGCCGGACAAAACCTGCACCGACACGCCAAACCGTTCCACCAGTTCGGAGACGAACCCAGGACCGTCCGTGGCATCACGAACCGCCGCAGTGGCCAACAAGTCCACGCGGCCTACGCCCATGGCACGCGCCAACCGCACATAGCGCCCCACCGCTGCCACAGCACAATCGCGACCACCAGGGTTCAAGCATCCACTTTTCTGGATGCCCGCCCCCAAAGCACACGCGGACTTTTCATTGAACAACTGAACGGCCGCCCGGGTGAGCCCGGTAAACACGACAAAACGAACAGAGTTGGAGCCGATATCAATTATGCCAACCGGACGACCATCACCGGAAACCGAATCACGAGAATCCGCGACGTGATGCAGGGGATGCGCACTCATGACAACTCGATCCGTTCAAAACCAGGGACAGCTCCCCGATGCTCAGTCATAGCGGGCGCATTCTAATGACCTGCTGGTCCCAACGACAAGGCTTGAATTGGTGGTTCGTCACGGTCAATGCCCGCACTGCCCCGACCAGACAAGCTTGGATTGGTCATAAAGTAGGTGTGAGCATTGAACCCCTCGCCAACCGGAGAACAGCGCACATAGCTGCCATCCGGCTGTAAGACCCAGCTCTGTGCCGTATCTTCCAAATTAACCACCATGATTTGTTCCAAGATCTGACGATGCACCGTCGGGTTCTCAATCGGCACAAAACTTTCCACCCGACGCAACGTATTGCGCTGCATCCAATCAGCAGAAGAAATATAGACCTTGGCTTGCGGTGACGGCATTGGGTGGCCATTGGCAAAGCAAGCAATGCGCGAGTGTTCCAAAAACCGTCCGACGATACTCTTGACCCGAATGGTCTCGGACAAACCCGGCACGCCAGGGCGCAAGCAGCAAATACCCCGAATAATCAGGTCAATCTGTACCCCAGCCTGCGACGCACGATACAACGCATCAATGATTGCCGTATCGACCAAGGAATTCAGCTTTGCCCAGATGACCGCCGGACGCCCGGCTTTGGCGTTTTCGATTTCCGTTTCGATATCGGCAATCAAACGCCCCCGCAAGCTGATTGGCGCAATCGTCAGCTTTTCCATCTGCTCGGGCCGCGCATACCCAGTCATGTAGTTGAACACCTTGGCAGCATCGCGGCACAACGCCGGATCGCAGGTGAAGAATGAGAGATCCGTGTAGATCTTGGCGGTAATCGGATGATAGTTGCCGGTTCCGAAATGCACGTAAGAACGCAATTCTCCACCCTCGCGGCGCACCACCAGAGAAATCTTCGCGTGGATTTTCAGGTCGATGAAACCATAAACCACCTGAGCACCGGCACGTTCCAAACGACGCGCCCAACGGATATTGGCTTCCTCGTCAAAACGCGCCTTCAGCTCGACCATTGCGGCAACCGATTTGCCGGCTTCCGCCGCTTCAATCAACGCAGCGACAATAGGCGAATCATCGGACGTGCGATACAGCGTCTGTTTGATGGCCACGACATTGGGATCACGGGCGGCCTGCCGGACAAACTGCACCACCACATCAAAGGATTCATAAGGGTGGTGAACAACCAGGTCCTTGCTGCCAATAGCCGCGAAACAATCGCCACCAAAATCGCGAATGCGCTGCGGAAAACGTGCGCCAAAGGGATAAAACACCAAATCAGGGCGATCATCAACAATCACACGTTTGATGTCCGCCATGCCGATCAGGCCTTCCAGGTCGAACATGTCCTCCTGTGCAATATCCAACGACTCCGCAATCAAAGCACGTAACTCAGGTGCCATTTCCTGCGTCATCGTCAGGCGGATGACATGCCCCCGCCGCCGCCGTTTTAGGGCGCTTTCAAAGCTTCGGACCAAGTCCTCAGCCTCTTCATCGATTTCCATCTCACTGTCGCGAAGGATGCGGAAGTGCCCACTTTTCGATACCGTGTAACCAGGGAACAAACGGCCCAGATGTTTCATCACCACCAGTTCAAGGGCAATAAAGCGTATCCCCTCGCCCGGCAGACGAAGGAAACGATCCACTTGTGACGGCAGCGGCACCAAAGCATGCAACACGCCAGTTCCGTTTTTTGCTTTCAACTCCAGGACCAACGCCATTCCCAGGTTCGGGATAAACGGAAAAGGGTGCGCCGGATCAATAGCCAAAGGCGTCAAGATGGGAAACACCTGCCCCATGAAATACTCATCCAGCCACGCACAATCCGCTTGCGTCAGCTCTTTGGGCTCGACGATCGCGATGCCTTCTCGACGCAATTCCTTTTGTAGAAATTTCCAGCAATCGACTTGGCGTTGAACCAGATCGCGCACTTCGGCATTGATCCGCACCAATTGCTGTGCTGGGGTCAGGCCATCATCGCTGGGGGTGTTCACCCCAGCATCAACCTGTCCCTTCAACCCGGCGACACGCACCATATAGAACTCGTCCAGATTGGACGCGCTAATCGATAAAAAACGCACCCGCTCCAACAGCGGGTGATTGGGGTTATCGGCTTCTTCCAAGACTCGGGTGTTAAATGCCAGCCAGGACAGTTCGCGGTTGATATACAACTGATCAACGGGCAACGCACTGATATCCAAGACCTTTGGCGCAACGCTGCTCATAAAACACAACCTCCCATACCTGCATTCCGTCCAAGACATACACCCCTGGACTTGAGAACCTATTGTGGCGGAAACTGACCCCTCCCGAAAGGGTCAACTCGCACCCCATAGCGGACCTCGCGTCCATCGCAGGATGATGTTTTCATGACAAAAACCTTGATCCTTCTGCGCCACCTAAAATCCGACTGGGCAAGCCCCGGTTTAGCCGACCCTGACCGCCCTCTGAGCACCCGAGGAAACCGAGCCGGTCCCTTGGTCCGCTCCGCCATGGCAACGCGCTGCCCCTCTCCAGAACTCATCCTATGCTCCTCGGCGCGACGGACCCGCGATACGCTTTCACACGTCGCAGACATCTTCCCCACCGCAAAGACCCGATTTGTCGACGCGCTTTATGAAGCCTCCCTCGCGACAATCCGCACCCTGATCACGCACCTACCGGAACATGTCACCACGGCATTGTTTATCGGTCACAATCCAGGACTGTTCGACTGTGCATGGTTTCTGGCACACCCCACCGAAATTTCTCAACACGCGATTTTTACCAAATTTCCGACCGGCGGCGTGGTCGCCTTCACTCTCCCCATCTCAGCCTGGGTTGATGCGAGGGAAGGCCAAGGCCGCCTCATCGCAGCCTTCACGCCGAAAGACCTCATGCGAAACGATTAAAGACTGTCCAAGGTTTCTTTCAAAAGCGCCACGGTCACCCGGCGTTTCAAAGCCAAGGCACGACGATCCGCTTCAGCCACGGTTGCTTCGGCAGAGGCAATGGCGCGTTCCATGTGGGTCAGGAGAAACGCAATCTCCGCCTCGCCAACCACCAATTGACGATCATGGAACAGCTTAGCCAGCACAACCGCCATCAGGCGATCATCAGGACGTCCAATCTCCGCAACCGGACACGTCAATAACCGTGACCGCCAATCCGCCAAGGACAACGGAATCACCGGCGGCAACGTCCGACTGGTGAACAGAAGGGATGTCCCGGCCTCCCGTGCACGATTGAACAGGTGGAACAGGGCTTCCTCGGGCGGATTGCGGTCAATGTCTTCGACCACCAAAGCACGCGCCCCGTGAGATGGCAGTCGTGCACCGACATCCCCCAATGCGGCGGCAGAGACCACCGCCGCACCACTCATCTGTGCGAACATACGAGCGATATGGGTTTTTCCGGCACGCGGCGGCCCGGCCACAACCACCCCAGACGCAGGCCACTTGGGCCAAGCGTCCAACCACGCCATAACTTCGGCATGGCATTCCGATATCCAAAAGTCCTCGCCCCCCAATGCCGGACGGTGCGGCAGATCAAGGACATACTGCAAAGGCGGCTCACGCATCGTCGGCAGATCCACCACGATAGACCGTACTAGCAAGATACCGGCGCAAGGCATGCCGCGTCAGCACACCGATCACCGCCGCCACCGGCAACGCGACCAGAATACCTAAGAATCCAAATAACGCGGCCCCAGCGAACAATGCAAACAGCACCCACACGGGATGCAATCCGACACGATTACCGACCAAGCGCGGCGTCAGAACATAACCTTCCAAGGCTTGCCCGCCGACAAACACCGCGATCACCCCCAAGATCGATGGCCAGTCGCTGAATTGCACCAAGGCAAGAATGCCCCCCACCACAAAACCGCTGATGCCTCCGACATAGGGAATAAAGGACACCAACCCCGTGGCAATGCCAACCAAAAGCCCCGCATCCAAGCCCGCGACACTTAGGGCCAACCCATAATAAGCCGCCAACACCAAGCAAACCGTCGCCTGTCCGCGCAAAAAGCCCGCTAAGGTCTGGTCAATGTCACGCGCCATGGAGCGAATCGTCGAGGCATTATCACGCGGCAACCAACTGTTGATGCGTTCCACGATGCCATCCCAATCCCGCAACAGATAAAACGTCACCACCGGGGTCACAACCAAAAGCGACAGCACATTGATGACGGCAAACCCACGCGACAGCAAGCCCCGGGCCAATCCTCCAGACCAGTCGAACAGCGTTCCAACGTAATTTCCCGCCGCTTTTTCGAAGCCTTGCACCTGGTCCGATGGCAAATGATCCAAAAGCCAGCGAACACGGGGAGACAAAAAGGCCCAAACCCGATCCGCATAAGACGGACCATTTTCGATCAAAGTCACGATCTGAACTTGAATGGCCGGCACCAAAACCAGCAACAGGCCGAACACAACCAGCATCACGGCAAGAGTGATCACCACGACAGCAAGCGTGCGCTTCAACCCCAGACGTTCCAGACTGTCGGCCAGAGGATCAAGGAAATAGGCAAATGCCAACCCGGCGACAAACGGCAGCAACATGCCACGCAACAGGTACAGTGCCGCAAAGAAGACCACAAAAGCGATCACCCAACCCCGAAAGATGCTGCGACGGATCACCCCGGCCTCCCTCATTGTATGACCGGAGTCGCGGGTTCGGGATGAGGCAAAACCTCCCAATACCCATCACGCACGTCGACGGAAAACCCAACCCGAGACATCGCCTGATGCAAGGCCTCGGAGTCGCCAGAATATTGCACAGCCGCCTGAACCACATCGGTTCGTGACGCCCGCAAAAGCACAGCCCTAACACCCGGCAAGGCCCGTAACGTCTGATCAACCCGCACCCAATCCGCAATGGAATCAACCGACACCAGAATCGCCAGTGAGTCGAATTCCCCAACTATGGTTTCCATGACGGCGGGCTTAGCCCCACGCGCCACCGCCAAAACCGCATGCGCTGCCAAATCGCCCAACGCCGCAGCGGGATCGTCAGCGATTGGCGACTCGAGGGCGGACACCCCCGCAGGCAACGGACGCGGATACCGTTTCATCGCCAAATGGACACCCATACCGGGCCGCGCTTCCGCATCAGCAACAATCACCGCATCGGCACCGTACCGCGCCAACAAGGCATCCATGGCCTCAGCATCCAAGGCCAGCGCCTTATCCACCGGGACCTGTGTCATGTCGAGAAGGTCACCCAACGGCACCGCCACCGGGAACAGACCGCGTGAAACTGCCGTTTGCGCCAACACTGTCCGCCAGGGATTGTCTTCTTCCCACAGGTGTGGCGGCAGATCGGGAGCCGCCCGATACACCCCCAACAGCACCACCGTCTCATCCGTGCCCTGCACCATTGCGACGCCATTGGCCTTCAAAAAAGCACTGACGCGCTCGGAATCGAAGTGCACCGACAACGTCGCGATATAACGAGTCGCCGATGATTTCTCATCCGAAACCGAAAAATCGGATACCAAGGACTCCACGGCATCTGGAGACACATCGGGAAGGCGGGCACGATCCGCCTCAGGAACAACCCTCGAAATCAGCTTGCCATAGGCTTCGACTTGCCCCTGCAACAAGGCCTGTTCCCGCGCCTGCACGGCAG
>JAFGWD010000283.1 GCA_016937315.1 Rhodospirillaceae bacterium | reverse complement strand
CAGCACCTGGATCATGGTTGCCGGAAATGCTGTGAACGTTGTTTTGAACCTCTGGTGGATTGACGGCGGTTTTGGGGTGTCGGCCTTAGGCGCGGTGGGGGCGGCATGGGCGACCACTGTGTCGCGGACGGTGATGTGTCTCGCCGCTGCCGCGTGGGTGTGGTTTTTGCGTGATCATGCCCGATTCAGAGTGCGGGCGTTTGGGCAGCGACACCATGACCGAGAGGCTTGGGGGCTGCAACGGCGGTTGGGCTATGCGGCGGGGGCGAGTATCGGCGTTGAGGGGTTCGCGTTTTCCACATTGAATGTGATGTCTGGGTGGTTTGGTGCGGAGTCTCTGGCCGCGTATGCTATTGGCATCAACTTACTGGGGATGGTTTTTATGGTTTCCCTGGGCGTGGGCGGTGCCACCAGCGTGCGGGTCGGCCATGCGATTGGGCGTGGTGATCCTCGCGATGCGGAAATTGCCGGTTGGACGGGGTTGGCTTTGAACACGCTCCTTGCCGTGCCTTTCGTGATGGCGTTTACGTTCGGTCCAACGGCCATTGCCGCGATTTACAGTAACGATCCGGCGGTTCTCGTCCTTGCGGGCGTTCTGGTGGCGTGGATTGCGGTGATCTTGCCGTTCGATGGTGCACAGGCGGTGATGTCCAATGCCTTGCGCGGGTGTGGCGAGACCTGGGTGCCGCTGATCTTGCAAGGCAGCGCGTATTTCTTGGCGATGATGCCGTGCGCCTGGTTTTTCTCCGTCAAGATGGGCATGGGTGTGGGTGGTTTGTTCTCTGCTGTGGGCGTGGGCTGCGTGATTTCTGCCGTGTTGTTATCCGTGCGCTTCTGGTGGTTGGCGCGGCACGGTTATGATAAAACCATATGAATGATTTCTGGGGCGCGCCACATCGTGGCAGGGGAGTGATCCAATGGCCGGGACCATACGTCCGCATGCGATGAAACGCCGTGCGTTTCTGGCCTCTGTGGCGGCGGGAGTCACCCTGTTGCGGATGCTTCCGGCAGTGGCGCAGACGGTGCGCTTTTTCAAAATCGGCGCGGGTCCGACCGGTGGGACGCTGTTTCGCTCCGCCGGGTGGGTTAGCGCGGCAATCAGCAATCCTCCAGGATCACGTCCGTGCGAGAGAAACGGCAGTTGTGGCGTGCCGGGGTTGATTGCTTTGGCGCAATCCACGGACGGTGGCGAGGCCAATCTGAAGTCATTGCGCGACGGCACCTTGGATGCTGGAATCGCCTATGCCGATATGGCGCACGATGCGTTGGCGGGGCGGGGTGGTTTCACAGCGGTTGGGCCGTTTCGTGGTCTGCGGGCCTTGGCGGCCTTGGGCCCGGAGAGTTTGCACGTTCTGGTGCGTCGGGGGGCGGGGATCAAAAGCATTGGAGACTTGGCGGGGAAGCGGATTGCGATTGGGGCGGAAATCTCTGGTCCTGCAGATCTTGCGGTGTTGATTCTGCGTTTGTATGGCGTTCGGCGCGGACGGTATCGCGCGGTTTTTCTGAACCCAGAGGCGGCAGCGGGGGCTTTCGCTGCTGGGGATGTTGATGCGATGTTTCTTTTGGCGCGGGCGCCGTCGGCGGTGGTGCGTCAGATGGTGGAAGACCATGGGGCTCTCCTGCTGCCGATTTCGCCACGTCATGTAGCCGCAGCGATTAAGGCCAATCCCTTCTTGTTCGAAAACGATATTCCAACAGCGGCTTACGGTGCGGCGGCGGTGGTCCCGACGGTGGCTACGGTTCCCGTTTTGTTGGTTCGGGACAGTCTGGATGCGGTTTTGGTCACGGAGTTGAGCCGTGCTCTGTGGTTGGCTATGGCGGATGATGCGGCCCATCCCCTGGATGCGGCGGCGTTTGCCTCGGCACAGATTCACCGTCGGGGTGTGCCGTTACATCCGGCGGCGCAGGCCTTTCGTGACGAGATGTTGCGTAAGTCCGAAGTTCCCCGGGGCTGATCGGAGTCGGGCGCCTTCTTTCAGAAGGGAGCCGTAACGAAATGATTCCTGAGAAATGATTTAGGTTTTTTCTCTGTTTTTCCGGGGCTCTCAGGCCTTGCCGTGCGTTGGGTTGAATCCGGCGTGGAATAAGCGATGGCTTGACATGGCGTGGCTTTGGAAATCGGACGGGGAGCGAGCCGTTCTGGATGATACAAGGAGTTAAGGATTGCGGGAGAGGCTTGGCTCGGGTAAATAGATACGATACTGAAACAAAGTCTCCCGGCTTGTCGGGGAGACGCGGTTTTCCCGCCCGAGGATCTTCCATGTCGCAAAAACTCTCCCCCGTTGAGGCGCTCGACCTGTGGCAGAGGGTCTGCGTTGCAAGTGTTCGGCAGGATGTGCCGGATTTGTCGGCGCGTCAGATGGCTTTGTTATTGACGGTTTATCTCACGCCGCCGCCGCACACCGTGCGTGGCCTTGCTGGAATTCTCAATGTTTCAAAGCCTGCCGTGACCCGTGCCGTTGATCGTTTGGGCGAGTTGGGGATGGTTAAGCGCAAGGTGGATGAATATGACCGTCGCAGTGTCTTGATTCAACGCACCGTGAAGGGGTCGGTCTTCCTGCGTGAGTTTGGCGATACCATCGTGGCCGCCAGTGCCCCGTCGAGTGACGTCAACTCCGATTGAAGTTAAGCCTCTAAGAAAATGGATGCGTGTGCGTTATGACACGCGGGTGAAAAGCGAGCGCACGATTTCCGTGAGGGCAACGCCTAGTTTGTCATCGTCAGTTACGGTGACTTCACCCCGTGCAATCAAGATGTTGTCGGCGAACACATCCACCGGTTCATCGGTTCTGCGGTCCAGTTCGACGACTGCGCCACGTCCCAGTTTCAACAACTGATGCACCCGCAAATCAGCCTTGCCTAAGACCACAGAGATCTCCACGGGGACATCGTAAATCGCCTCTTTGCTGGCGGCGGCGACAGCGCGGGGCAATATGGGTTCAGTCGGTTGTGCACGTTTGGCGGCTTCCTCGGCTTCGATTTCGGCCAAGGCTGCAGCCATATCCATCTCGCCATCGTCATCGGACGGTGCGGTTTGTGCCCGTTTGGCGGCTTCCTCGGCTTCGATTTCGGCCAAGGCTGCGGCCATGTCCATCTCGCCATCGTCATCGGACTGGTTTTCGTCGGCCATGACCATCCTCAATATTGTAAACGCGTCAGTCTAACCGGGTTCCGGTTGCCGAATCCTTAATACCGGAAATCATGCAAAGCTGCAGCCAAAAGCGCTTGGGTGTACGGGTGCGTGGGTGTGGTGAATACGGTTTCCGCAGTTCCGGTTTCAATAATAAGACCGTCCTTCATCACAGCGATGTCATCAGCCAGAGCACGCACGACCTTCAAATCGTGGCTGATGAACAGGTACGCGATGCCCAGGCGGTCCTGTATGTTGCGTAACAGATCGACAATCTGCGCCTGTACAGAGACATCCAGGGCCGAAGTGGGCTCATCCAGGACCAGGACCTTTGGGTTCAAAATGAGCGCACGGGCGATGGCGATGCGTTGACGTTGGCCGCCGGAAAATTCGTGCGGGTAACGATCCTGCATGTCGGGGTTTAGGCCAACCTCGGACAGCGCGGCACCGATGCGGCTGCGCCTGTCGATTGCGGACAGGCCTGGTGCGTGGATATCCAATCCTTCGCCGACAATGCCTCCCACCGATAGGCGTGGACTTAAAGATCCATATGGGTCCTGAAAGACAATTTGCAGGGCTCTGCGTAGAGGGCGGATTTGACGCCTCGGCATCGTGGAAATGTCTTGTCCGTCAAAAGTAATCTGACCCTTTGCGGTAATCAGTCGCAGCAGGGCAAGGCCGAGCGTGCTTTTTCCAGACCCGCTTTCTCCGACGACTCCCAGGGTGCGCCCTGCCTTTAGGGTGAGGGACACACCATCCACGGCCTTGATGTGGCCCGTGGTGCGCCGCAACAGTCCGGTTTTGATCGGGAACCAGACTTTGACGTCTTCTGCGGTCATCAAAATGGATGGATTGCCTTCTGGTCGTGGCGGCTGTGGTGTGGGTTGTGCAGAGAGCAGACGTCGCGTGTAGTCTGCCTTTGGTGCGGCGAACATCTCCGCCGTGGTGGCGGTTTCGATGATGCGTCCTTGGTGCATCACCGCCACGCGGTCAGCGAGGCGGCGAACAATGCCCAAGTCGTGGGTGATGAACAAAATCGCCATGCCAAGGCGATGTTGCAGGTCCTTCAACAAGTCCAGAATCTGTGCTTGGATGGTGACGTCCAAGGCGGTGGTTGGCTCATCGGCGATCAACACGTCCGGGTCGTTGGCCAGAGCCATGGCGATCATCACCCGCTGACGTTGCCCCCCGGACAGCTCATGTGGCAGAGCCTTGAGGCGGGAGCCT
>JAFGWD010000282.1 GCA_016937315.1 Rhodospirillaceae bacterium | reverse complement strand
GTTTGTGTGATGTGGGTCTCATAACCAAGCTGGGTACGGGGGCTTGCAAGATCTGCGTGTTCCTGTATCTTGGTTTTGTCGGTGCTACCCATTCAGGCCGACCTACCCGGTGTGCAGAGACAGCCGGGTCGACCCGGAATTCATGTTGCTCCATGGAGGATGTGATGATCCAGACTTTTTCGATCGCTCGTTTTCGTTGCGGCTTTTAGGACCGCTCGCGTCGGAAAACCTCGTCCACCCTTGACTAGGGAAGGTGGGGGCCTTGGGGTTTTGCCCTGTTCGATCAGCGTTCCAAACCGATTGGTAATTTAAGGAGCCTATGCAATGGCGACGATCAGTGTTCCAGTCCTTTCCAGTGAAGGTGGTTTGCAGGCCTATCTGCGGTCTATTCGGGCGTTCCCGATTCTGCCTGTGGAGGAGGAGTACATGCTTTCGCGCCGGTTCTCCGGCCATGGCGATATCCAAGCCGCGCACAAATTGGTGACCAGCCATTTACGCCTTGTTGCGAAAATCGCGATGGGTTATCGGCACTATGGTTTGCCTGTGGCGGATCTGATTTCCGAAGGCAATGTTGGTTTGATGCGTGCCGTCAAAAAATTCGATCCAGAGCGTGGCTTCCGCTTGTCCACCTATGCGATGTGGTGGATTAAGGCGGCGATCAACGAATACATTCTGAACAGCTGGTCAATGGTGAAAATTGGCACCGTTGCCGCACAGAAAAAGCTGTTTTTCAATCTGCGTCGCGCCAAAGCTGCGTTGGGTCACTATGAAGAAGGCGACATGGCGTCTGCCGATGTGACGAAAATCGCGACCGATTTGGGTGTTCCAGAGCATGAGGTGGTCAGTATGAACCGCCGCCTTGCCCGGCCAGATGCAACCTTGAATGCGCCTGTTGGCGAAGACGGTGGGATGGAGCGGATTGAGCTTCTGGTGGACCATCGTCCCAGTCAAGAAGCCGAGATGTCCGCACGCCAGGAAACGGACCTTGGTCAGCGTTTGATTGCTGATGCGATGGAGAACTTGAATCCGCGTGAAGCGAATATCATTCGTTTGCGTCGTCTCCAGGCTGAGCCGATGACTCTGGAAGATATTGGCAAGTCCTATGGAATCAGTCGCGAACGGGTTCGCCAGATTGAAAATCGTGCTTTTGACAAGCTTGCTCGTGCGATCCGCGATGCATCGGCTCGTTTGGGCCACGATGCTCCAGAGGCCGCGCAGTTTCTGTCCTGACCGTTCTGAAACACTTTGAGCATCAAAACACCCAGTCTGTATGGCTGGGTGTTTTCGTTTGTTCGAAGCCCCATCTGTAGGCATGTGATTGTGTGATTTTGTGCGGTTCTGCAAGGTCATCCGCCTTGACGTGATTATTTTTTGAACAGGCTTAGGGGGGGGTGTTCTGTGACATATCTGATCTTTCCCCTGACGTATTGGAACAAAAGATATAATCTGATCTTTCAAAGAGAAATGTGTTTGGCATGCGTCTTGTGTGTGCTGGGCACGCATAAAAAATGTGCACCCAAAGGGCACAAGCGGGAGATCGACACATGAAACTGGTAACGGCGGTTATCAAACCATTCAAATTGGAAGATGTGCGGGCGGCGTTGACGCCGCTTGGTGTGCAGGGGCTAACGGTCAGCGAGGTTAAAGGGTTCGGTCGTCAGAAGGGACAGACCGAAATTTACCGTGGGGCTGAGTACGTGGTCAGCTTTTTGCCGAAAGTGAAGATTGAAATCGCGGTCGCCGATGAGATGGTGGACACCGTGATCGAAACCATCGCGACAGCGGCGAAAACCGGCAAGATTGGTGACGGAAAAATCTTCGTGACCGAAATTGCCAAAGTGGTGCGTATCCGTACTGGTGAAGTTGACGCCGACGCCATCTAAGGGGGTCAGAATGCGTATATTCACCGGGCGGTTTGCCATATTGGCGACCTGCGTGGGCGGAGTGCATTCTGGGGGGCAACCCTAACCGGTGTGCTCGCGGTCTCCTTGATCTGTGGGGCAGGGCATCCTTTTGACTATCGTGTAATCGAGGATCTCGGCGCCGTTTTGTGCTCTCTGTTGGATTATGCCTAAAATTTAATCCATTTGCATCTGGCGGCCAAAACGTGGGTCATTTTCCCGTTAGTGCCTTATACGCAAAAGATTTATTCTGTCATTGCGGCGGTGTACGGCGATCCTTTTGTCTGTTGTAAAAGGAAATTCTTGGCGTTACAGGGCGTTGGTCCGAAAGCTTGATCTGATTTTGTGCAAGAATCGAATCTACCCGTCCACTCGCCCCTTTGGTCTTTAATTGATCAACATATAGTTCCTTGTAAAATAACAATAATTATATTCTTTCGTCTCTTTCCTGGAAATGGCACGCGGCTTGTATTGGAGTGATCACGCGCCGAGGGGCTCGTGCGAGGGAGGCGGTCTCACCGCTGCAATAGGATTTTGGAGGAGAACGGATGAAGCTCGTCACAGCGATCATCAAACCGTTTAAGTTGGACGATGTCCGTGAGGCTCTGACGCCGCTCGGGATCCAAGGCTTGACGGTGACCGAGGTCAAAGGATTCGGTCGGCAAAAAGGTCAGACCGAGATCTATCGCGGCGCTGAATATGTTGTGAATTTCCTGCCAAAGGTGAAAATCGAAGTCGCGGTTCCCGCTGACATGGTTGACACAGTGGTCGATGCAATCGTGAGTACCGCGAAAACCGGCAAGATCGGCGACGGAAAGGTGTTCATTACCGATATTGCCAAGGTTGTCCGCATCCGCACGGGCGAAACCAACGCCGAAGCGCTTTGAGGAGAAACTTAGCAATGAAGATCAGCAAAACACTTGCCGTCCTCCCGGTTTTGGCAGCTATCGGCTTGGTCGCGTCGAGTGGCGCGGCGCACGCTGAGGTTGAGACCGAGACTGCGTTCGTTTTTAATACCTTTTCCTTTCTGATCCATGGTGCCTTGGTGATGTGGATGGCTGCTGGCTTTGCTATGCTGGAAGCCGGTCTGGTTCGCACCAAGAATACAGCCACGATTTGCTTGAAGAACATCGCGCTCTATGCGGCGGCCTGTATCATGTACTACTTGGTCGGCTACAACTTGATGTACACCGGCGTTGATGGTGGTTTCATGGGCAGCTTTACGCTGTTTTATGATCCATCTCCGGCCGAAGCGGCTCTGTTGGCGGCGACTGAAAAAACCGTTGAATTGGCCAAACCGGTTATTGAGAACGGCTATGCCGTGATGTCTGACTGGTTCTTCCAGGTGGTGTTTGTGGCGACTGCGGCATCGGTGGTTTCCGGCACCGTGGCCGAGCGCATGAAGTTGTGGCCGTTTATGGTTTTCACCATGGCTCTGACCGCGATTATTTACCCGATTGCTGGATCGTGGGCGTGGGGCGGCGGCTGGTTGTCCGAAATGGGCTTCAAAGATTTCGCCGGATCGACTTTGGTCCACTCCGTTGGTGGTTGGGCAGCATTGACCGGTGCGATTCTGCTGGGCCCGCGTAAGGGAAAGTATAACGCCGATGGCAGTGTCAATCCGTTCCCAGGTTCCAATCTGCCGCTAGCGACCCTTGGTACCTTCATTCTGTGGTTCGGCTGGTTCGGGTTTAACGGCGGTTCTCAGTTGGCCTTGGGCTCGGCAGCTGATGCGGTGGCGATTGCCAACGTTTATGCCAACACCAACATTGCTGCGTGTGCTGGCATCGTTGCCGCAATGTTCACCACACAGATCCTGTTCAAAAAGGTTGATCTGTCAATGTCCTTGAACGGTGCTTTGGCTGGTCTTGTGGCGATCACCGCCGGTCCTGACGTCGCAACCCCGCTCTATGCCATTATCATCGGTGCCGTTGGTGGCATGTTGGCTGTGTTGGCTGTGCCGCTGTTTGACAAACTGAAGATTGATGATGTGGTTGGTGCTTTGTCGGTGCACTTGGTTGGTGGCATTTGGGGCACGCTCTGCGTTGGCATCTTTGATGGCGGTGACATTGTGGTGCAAATTGTCGGCATCCTTGCCGTGGGTGCCTTTACGTTGGTGGCCGCAGGGTTGACTTGGGCGGTGTTGAAATACACCGTGGGTATCCGGGTTTCTGACGAGGAAGAATTCCAGGGGCAGGACAAGGCCGAGCTTGGTATGGAAGCCTATCCTGAGTTTGGGACGGGTTCCGCCCGCATGTAGGTCAAGGTTGGTGGATACAGAACTCAAATCTCCGGGGCACCTTGTGGTGCCCCGGTTTTTCATTGCACCCGTAGTGTTTTTCATACTTTCTTGAGAAAGGGGGGGGTACGGTGCACAATGGTTTGGATTTCGAAATCTTGTATTTTTACTCATGATGCCTTGGCGTGATCCATGAAGCAGAAAAAACTCGCCACCGATGTTCTCATGTTTGCCGAACTTCCTGCGGCCGTTCGCGCCCATCTTGACCGGGCTTTGGTCTGGAGGCGTTTTCGTTCGGGGGAAGAAATTATTGATCGCCAAAGTGATACCCGCGATGTCTTCTTTGTCGTCGAGGGAAAAGTGCGGGTGGTTTTGTATTCGGTTTCTGGGCGCGAAATTACATTGGACGATATTGGTCCGGGTGGTCATTTCGGAGAATTGGCCGCACTCGACGGTGAGCCCCGGTCCGCAAGTGTGATGGCGGTTGAGACTTCGTTGATTGCGTCTTTGAGTGATGACGCCTTTCGTAAGGTTGCTGCCGAAAATCCGCAGATGGCTTTGTCTATTATGCAGCGGCTGGCCGCTGTGGTGCGTGCTTCGTCTGGCCGTATTCTTGATTTGAGTACTCTGGGTGCGAACAACCGCGTTCATGCCGAGGTTTTGCGTTTGGCGCGGGGGGCTGGGGAGGATGAGAATGGCTGTGCCCAAATTTCTCCGATTCCGGTGCATTCTGATTTGGCCAGCCGGGTGAGTACCACCCGTGAAACCGTGGCCCGAGTCATGGGGGATCTGTCGCGCCAGGGGATCGTGACGCGGGAAAAGAACGCTCTAGTGGTTCATGATGTTGCCAGATTGGCAACGATTGTCGAGAATGTGCGCGGCGATTTGTGACATTTTTTGTTTTTTTTCCAGTTTTGATCGTTCAGTGACCTGCGTCACTTCGTGTGGGGAGCGTTTCGGTCAGTGTGAAGTCACCGGTGGTTCTGCCATCGGTATCGGTATCCTCTTTCCCTCAAGAGCATACTCAAGGCCGGGCTTTCCCAAGTCCGGCCTTTTTTTCTTTTTCTTCCGAACGGTTGCATCTTTGTTGAAGTTCGCCAACATGGCGTTGGGACTTCCACGATATAAATGGAGTAACCATGTCGACGGCAACTTTCACCACGGGGATCGTTGGTACGATTTTGGGTCTTCTGGCTGGAGGCTTGGGGATTCTTGGCATTGTGGTTGGTGCTCTGGCGGCCCATACGGGTGTGCCCACAGCTTCTGTGGCTTGGGTGGATACGGGGCTGAGGTACCATTTGCCGCATTTGGCGGTGCTGTGGGTGGCGGTGATTGCGATGCCTTTGGTGCCGTTATCTGTACGTCGCAGTCTGATGTCGGCGGCTTGTGCCTGGGGGCTCGGGATTTTGGCCTTTTGTGGTGGGTTGTATGTGCAGGCGTTCAGTGATCTGCGTCCTGGTGTGATTGTACCTGCTGGGGCTTTCGCTTTGATGGCCGGTTGGGTGTTTGCAACACATGCGGCGGTGCGTTTGGTTCGTGGAGCGGCCTGATGTCTGTCCCATTGGTTTTGGTCGTTGAGGATACGGGGCCAGGAGCCCGCCTGATGGCCGAGTTGGTTGGTTTGGCTGGTGGGCGTGCTGTGATCGCTGAAACGGGTGCTGAAGCTCTGGAGGCGGCGTGTGCCGAGGTCCCGGACTTGGTGATCATGGACTTGTGTTTACCGGATGGTGACGGGGGGGGCTGGGCGCGGCGGATTCGTAGTCTTCCGGGGCTAGCCGATGTACCGGTGTGGGCCTGTTCGGGGATGCCGACGGATGCGGTGTTGAATGCCGCGTGGGACGAGACGCCGTTCTCGGGCTGGATTGGTAAGCCTTTTGATGTATCAGAGATATTGGTGCGGCTTCGCACAGTATTGTGCCGGCCATAAAAAAAGCGCCACTCGAAAGAGTAGCGCTTTTTTTGACGACCATCAGGTCGCATTTACTTCATTTTTGTCTCACGAAACGGCACATGCTTCCGGGCCACCGGATCATACTTACGGAATTCCATCTTCTCGGTGGTGTTCCGTGGGTTCTTCTTAATGACGTAGAAGTAACCGGTGCCGGCAGTGCTTTCCAGCTTTATGAGCACAGTGGCGGGCTTAGCCATGACCTGAATTCCATCGTTAGAGACGTGAACCTTGTGAAGCGCGGAAAATAACGTGTCTAGCGCCGATGTCAAGGCAGAAAGCGCGAAGACGGTCCTTATCGGCTGGCGGCGGTGGTTTCTAAGGCTGCCAGAGCGGTGCGATATGCTCCCGGAGATTGCAGAATCGCCTGGGCAATATCCAAATCCAGAGCATCCCGGTTGCTGTGGTCCTCGGGTGGGCAGATACGGCGCAAGGCGTGGCGTCCTTCGGTGTCTGCCAAACCGATGCTGCGCCAGCGGCTGTAGTTGGCAATAGCAGGCAAGTTGCCGCTGCCGAGTGCGTGCATCAGCATTTCCGGTGTGGTGCGGCCTTCCGCCGTGCACACCGTGGGCATCACGCCGAGGGTATGGAGAGCATAGCCGGATGGTGTGTAAAAGCGTGACCAGGTTAGAGTCATCTCCCCGCCATTCGGCATGGCGACGACGGTTTGTACAGTTCCCTTGCCGTAAGAGGTGGTGCCGACCACCACGGCGCGTCCATCGGCTTGTAGTGCGGCAGCAACGATTTCTGCCGCTGAGGCGGTTCGTCCATCAATCAAAATCAGAATCGGCAGACCATTCAAAATATCGCCGCCGGGGACGTCGGTTTGTGTCGCCTGATAGCTTTGCTGGGTATGGGGGTGTCGTCCTCGGGTTGAGACGATGTCGCCTTTTTTCAGGAACAGATCGCTCAAATTAACCGCTTGGTCTAAAAGTCCGCCGGGGTTGCCGCGTAAGTCCAGAATCAATCCCGGAGGAGGGCGACTTTGTACCGTATCCAAATATTCTTCGATCAGGCGCCGTGACAGCGCAACGGTCTGTTGGCTGAAGCGTGTGATCTTCAGGTGCGGAATCGTGCCGGTTTGGGATAAAAAGGCAGTTGGCGTAGAAACTAAGCTGCGTTTAATCTCGACGATTCGTGTTTCTGTTCCACGGGTTAGAGCGAGTCTGAGGCTGCTGTCCACGGGGCCGCGCAGCAGGCCGTGCACGGCCTTGCGTGACAGCGTATTGATGGTTGTCTCGCCGATCTTAAAAATCCGGTCTCCGGGCTCAACGCCAACATCTTCGGCGGGAGTGCCTTCCAGAACCGAGGTGACTTCCAGGTGGTCGCGGCGTAGACGGTAGCGGATACCGATCCCACCAAAGCCGTTACGGCGCTCCTGCTGCTGTTCTGCCTCGGCACGGCCCGCGTAGCGAGAGAAGGGGTCCAGAGGCGATAATGCAGAATCAAAAAAGGCCTGATACAGTGTCTCGGCATCCATGCGATTCAGGATGCTGGATTGGGTTTGCGCCGCCTGTAGAACGCGCATGGTTAACGCCGCCCAGGCTTCTGGGGTATTGGATGAGGGCAGCGGCCAATCGCCGATGGGGTGGTCGCCGATGGCGGCGGACAGGATTTTGTCATCACTTTGTAGCGTTAATCCCGCCTCGACAGTGGCTAGGCCACGCAAGCCTTCCAGGGTTGTCTCGGACAAGCTGACGGGTTCCAGGGCGCGGGTTTCTATGGCACGGAGACCATAGGCGATGATTCGTGTGACCTCAGGGACATCCAAGCTGGCCAGAGCCGGTGATGGCAGCCACAACCACATCAGCATGAAGGTGCTGCAGTGCACAAGGCGTCGCCAACAAAGGGAAATACGCAAGGTCATTGCTTTTCGTCCGCGTACGACCAGTCTTGCCGTATGAAAGCCGTGCGCTACTCCACTTAACGACGATGTTTGGGCCGGGGAATGCGCTGGGGTTTGTTACTGCGTGGCTGATTGGCGGTTTCTGGTAAGGCCAAAAGCAACGAGCCGGTCAACGGATTGGCCTCCATCAGGCGTACCGTCAAGGCATCGCCCAGTGCGAAAACCCGGTTGTTGCGCTGTCCAACCAAGCGGTTGCGGGCTTCATCATGGCGATAGAAGTCCGACGGCAGAGTGGAGATCGGGATCAGCCCATCGGCTCCGGTTTCCGCTAAAGTGACAAACAGTCCGAAACGGGAGACTCCGGCAATGCGCCCGGCAAAGTCAGCACCAACCCGGTCTTGCAGGTAAAGTGCGGCATAGCGGTCGACAACTTCCCGTTCTGCCTTGGCGGCGCGGCGTTCGGCCATCGAGATATGTTCCGCAACGTCGGAGAAGGTTGCGATGGTGTCCGGGGGCAGGCCGCCTTCGCCCAAGGAAAAGCCGGTAATCAGGGCGCGGTGGATCAACAAATCAGCATAGCGCCGGATTGGCGAGGTAAAGTGGGCATAACGCCGCAGAGCCAAACCAAAATGCCCGATGTTGGCGGGGTCGTATTGGGCTTGGGCCTGGGTGCGCAAAACCATCTGATGGATCATTTCGCGTTGCGGCAAGCCTTCGGCTTTGTTCAGGATTTGCATGAAGTTTCTGGGCATCATCACTTGGCCCCTGGCCAGTTTGATGTTGACCGTGGCCAGGGTGGTCCGCAGGGCTTCCAGTTTTTCCAGGGAGGGTTCGTCGTGTACACGGTACATCACCGGCTGATGCGCGGCTTCCAAAGCCTCGGCAGCGGCGACGTTGGCGAGGATCATGAACTCCTCAATCAGGCGGTGACTGTCAAAGCGTTCGCGCACCGACACCCCTGTGACATGACCAGCCTCGTCAACCATGATTTTCTTTTCTGGAATGTCGAGGTCCAGAGTGCCGCGTGCAATGCGGGCACGATTTAACGCCGCGTAGGCACCGTACAGAGGGGCGATCACGGGGTCCAGCAGTGGTCCTGTGGTGTCGTCGGGATGCCCGTCCTGGGCGGTTTGTACCTGAGTGTAGGTCAATCGTGCGGCGGAGCGCATCAGCGCCCGTTCAAAACGGTGGCGGCGCTTGCGGCCCTCTGCGTCAACCCACATGTGTGCGACAAGGCACGGACGGTCTTCGTTGGGTCTCAGCGAACACAGATTGTTGGACAATTCCTCCGGCAGCATTGGCACGACACGGTCGGGGAAATAAACAGAATTGCCACGGTCCTTGGCGGTGCGGTCAAGGGCATCGCCGGGGCGGACATAATGGGCGACGTCGGCAATGGCGACGATCAGGTGCCAACCGCCGAGGTTGGTGGGGTCGTCGTCGGGTTCGGCGAACACCGCATCATCAAAGTCCCGCGCATCCTCGCCATCAATGGTGACCAGGGGGATTTTGCGTAAGTCGGTGCGTTTGCCCAGAGCGGTGACGGGCTGCGCTTGCTTTGCTTGTCCAACAGCCTCATCCGTAAAGATGTAGGGGATGTCGTTGGCGTGTAGCGCGATGAGGCTGAAAGCCTTGGGTTCCGTGCGGCTGCCCAGGCGTTCGATGACGCGTGCCTGCCGTGCGCCGAATCGTCCGCCGCGACGCGGCAGAATTTCGGCGGTCACCAAATCGCCAACCTTGGCGCGTCCCAGATCGTCGGTGCGTACCGCGAACTCACCACTGGCTTTGCGGTCGGTGGACCGCAAAATAAAGCCATCCCCTGCGGCTTCGATGATTCCCAGAAGGCACTCTGTCCCGTGGGAAATGCGGCGGATGGGGCGTGCTGTATAGACGTGGGGGGAGGTGGGTTCCAAACGCGCCAACAGACGGTCACCGACACCCACAGCCGGACGAATGCGGGGGGTTCGCTCAACACGGATCAGAGGCGGATCGTCGGAGACTGTCTTGGCAATGTCCCAATCGGCTTTTGTTACCGGTTTGGCCAGCAGTTCACCCTGATCGTCGGTGTCGAAGACCTCGATGACGGTGATGGTGGGCAGAACCTTGGGGTCCGCAAATTGGCGTTTTGCGCCCTTGCGGACCACGCCCTCGGCCGCGAGTTCGCGCAACACGTCTTTCAAATAGGCGCGGTCAGCGCCGGTGATAGAAAAGGCGCGGGCGATTTCGCGCTTCCCGACATCGCCACCGGCATCACGGATGAATGTGGCGATTTGTTCCTTGTTGGGACGCGGCGTTTTTTTCGCTTTCACGACGGTGTGGTTTCCTTGCTGGACTTTTTCGCGGGCGTTTTTTTCGCTGCAGGCTTCTTTTCTGAGGCTTTCTTTGCCGCAGGTTTCTTCGCGGCGGTCTTTTTCGCGGGAGCGGCTTTGGTTGCCGC
>JAFGWD010000281.1 GCA_016937315.1 Rhodospirillaceae bacterium | reverse complement strand
CGCTGCCGCCCACCCGGATGTTGTGTTTTGGTGGGTGGCTTCGGACAAACGCGCCCGCCGCAGCCCGCGCCCTGGTGTCAGAAACGAGATGGCTTCCAACAGATTGGTCTTGCCCGCGCCATTTGGTCCGGTCAGCACCACAGGCTCCGCCCCGACATTCAAGCGCAGCTGCCGGTAACAGCGAAAATCGGTAAGCGTTAAGCGACGCACCGCAGTACGCAGCAAAATCGCATCAATGGGCACGCGTGCCGGACACTCCATGATCGTGTGGGACCGTTCGTTGCTAGACGCGCATCGGCATCAGCACGTAAATCGCGCTGGCATCCGCGACATCGCGCACCACAGTGGGGGACGCAGCATCCAACATTCCAAAGCGTGCCGCGTCACCTTCGATTTGCGACATAATGTCCAGGAGATAGCGGGCGTTGAACCCAATGTCGATGGGGGCCCCTTCATAAGCGGCTTCTACCTCTTCCTCGGCGCTGCCGCTTTCCGGGCTGGATGCAGACAAACAGACCAAGCCGTTTTGCACCTGAACCTTGACGGCGCGGGACTTTTCCGAAGACACAGCGGCCACGCGGTCCACCGCCTGGCTAAAAGCCTTGCGGTCGATTTCCATGACTTTGTCGTTATCGGTGGGGATCACCCGTTCGTAATCGGGGAAGGTGCCGTCAATCAGCTTCGACGACATCACCGCATCGTCAAAGGCAAAGCGGATCCGCGAGTCCGAAAGTGACACGGCAATATCGGCGGAGGTGTCCTCAATCAGCTTGCGTAACTCGACCACGGTTTTGCGCGGTAAGATGACGCCCGGCATGTCTTGTGCGCCCTCCGGCAGGGGCAGTTCGACACGGGCCAGACGGTGGCCGTCGGTGGCTACGGCACGCAGGACGGGCAGGCCGTCGCTGACCGAAGGGTGCAGATAAATGCCGTTCAAGTAGTACCGGGTTTCTTCCACGGCGATGGCAAAACGGGTCCGGTCGATCAATCCGCGCAAATCTGCTGCGGTGATACGAAAGGCGTGGGTGAGTGCACTGCCGGACATTTCCGGAAATTCGTCCACTGATAACGCGGAGAGTGCGAACCGTGACCGTCCAGAGGTTAGCATTACCTGACCTTCGGCGGCGTTGGCGGTGATTTCGACCACTGCGCCATCGGGGAGCTTCCGTACGATATCGAACAGAATGTGTGCCGGTGCCGTTGTGGAGCCGGGTTCCGCGACATCCGCTGGTACGGTTTCCGTAATATCAAGATCCAAGTCCGTGGCGTTCAAGCTTAAACCGGCATCACCGGCCACCAGCTTGACGTTGGAGAGAATCGGAATGGTATTGCGCCGCTCAACGACACTTTGCACGTGTTGCAGCGATTTAAAGAGTTGCGCGCGTTCGATCGAAAGCTTCATGTCGGTGCGATCCACCCGTGATGTCGAGATTCCCCCAAAGGTATCGTCCGCGCCAACCCGCGTCCGCCCCACCCTTCGGGATTACCCCTGGAGACCTGAGGAACATCCCCCCAACCGGAGGGCCGGTCAGTATACCACAGGCGTAAGCCGCCCCAAGCGAAAAGGGATGTTTTGGGAGACAACGAAACCGGAGCCCCGGTCTATTGCCCGGAAACCGCAAGTCGTTGCTGGTTTTGTTGTTTAGTTTTCCAACATACGGCGCAACAGATCGACTTCTTCTGCAAAGTCGGTGTCCTCGCGCATCAGTTCCTCGACCTTTTTCACGGCGTGCATCACCGTGGTGTGGTCGCGTCCACCAAATTTCCGCCCAATTTCTGGCAGGGAGCGGGACGTCAGAATCTTGGACAGGTACATGGCAACTTGTCGCGGCCGTGCGACGGCGCGAGCCCGGCGCGGCGAGGACATGTCGGCGATTTTGATCGTGAAGTGCTGGGCGACTTCTTTTTGGATGGCATCAATGGTGAGGTGACGTTCGCGCTGACGCAGCAAATCGTGCAAAACCTCTTGTGTGCTTTCCAGCGTAATGTCGCGGCCAATCAGGTGGGCATGGGCAACCACGCGGCGCAAGGCGCCTTCCAATTCACGAACGTTGGTGGTGATTTTGTGTGCCAGGAACTCCAACACTTTGGGTGGGATTAGGATTTCCGTGGAGTCGGGGCGAGATTGCTCGCCTTTGATTTGCTCGACCTTGGATTCCAGAATGCCGAGACGCAGTTCATAGCTGGTCGGGTGAATATCGGCGACCAAGCCGCAGCCAAGACGAGACTTCAGCCGTTCCTCAATGCCTTGCAGGTCGGTCGGAGATTTGTCCGCCGAGATCACGATCTGCTTCCCTTGGTCCATCAGGGCATTGAACGTATGGAAGAATTCTTCCTGTGTGGAGTCTTTGTCACTGATGAACTGGACGTCATCAATCATCAACACGTCAAGAGAGCGTAGTTGTTCCTTGAAGTTCATCATGTCGTGATAGCGCAGCGCCCGGATGAAGCGATACATGAACTTTTCCGCCGACAAATACCCCACTGTACGGCGGGGGTCGCGTTCGCGGATATGCCAGGCAATGGCGTGCATCAGGTGGGTTTTGCCCAAACCAACGCCAGAATACAGGAACAAAGGATTGAAAGGCGCAATGTCAGATTCGGCGATGCGCCGTGCGGCGGCCCAGGCAAACTCGTTGGGTTTGCCAACCACGAAGGAATCGAACGTGAATCGTTTATCCAAAGGCGCGGTCATGGAATCGCGGTCTTCGGGAGGAGCTGGCTCCGGCACGGCGGCCAGGGCAACCACTTCAGCGGTCTGAGCGGAATCGGGTTCTATGATGCCGGGCGCGGCACGGCGTACCGGCTGGACCACAAAGCTGACGTCAACCGCGTCACCGCACAGATCCATCCACAGCTCACGAATCCGTGGCGCGTAGTGGGTGACCACCCAATCCCGAATAAAGCGGGTTGGCACACCCAGGCAAACCGCATCCTGCTGCGCGTCAACGATGCAGATCGGTTGCAGCCAGTTGCGATAAGCAGCGTCCCCGATTTCGCCGCGCAACAGATCCTGAACGCGCTCCCACTGCTGTTCCATTTGCCCCACTGACACCACAGTTTCCCGCCAGCCCATTCATCCGATATCGCCCCCCGGCGAGAGTTCGCTCCGGCTGTCTTCAGCGACGTGACCTTAATGTTTTGATCGTTCCGGCGACAAAACCGGAAGCGGCATCGTAGGCGTGCCGGGCGAGGTGTGCAACGTCATCGCAGAAGATTCGAAAAAATCCTTGAGAGCCGCACGGTTGCCTTGCGAAGGTCACGAGCACGCAATATTGCCAGGGTGTCGCCACGCCCGCGAATCCGTTTGGCTAGACGCCAGACATGCAAAGGGCGGCCCAAAGCCGCCCCTCGACTCAATCGCTCCGATTCAAAACCGGGCGATTACAGCGCCTTGATTTTTGCGGCCAGACGAGAGGTCTTGCGTGCCACCATGTTGCGGTGCATGACGCCCTTGGATGCACCACGGTGCATTTCTGGCATAGCCGCCAAGAACGCTGCCTGCGCTTGTTCTTTGTCGCCCGCAGCAATAGCAGCCTCAACCTTCTTCACGAAGGTGCGGATACGGCTGACGCGGTTGTTGTTGATCACCGCACGACGATCGTTGCGACGGATTCGTTTCTTGGAAGAAGGATGGTTGGCCATGACCTGAAAAAGCCCGTTCGTTTCAACTATGACCCGCACAATGGCGAGAGGGGGGCTTATACGCGCCCCGAGAGATTTGGTCAACCGCTTTATGCCACGCACGGAGCCTTTCTGCGGATGGTTATCAATCTGCGGTCAAAAGAATACGAATGACCGTTGGTGGGCCTTTGGCGACCACCTCGAATGTCAGGATTTCACTATTGCGGACAAATTTTTCTGCCGAGACTTTGCTCCAGCCCATTTGTGGCAGTGCGGACGCATAGGCCGCCAAGACTTTGGTTGCGGGCTCTGGAGTTTGAGCGAAAGCTTCGACCACGCGCCCTTGCGGTGTGTCGAAAACCATTACCGAGTCGCGATCCTGGGTCAGTCCGGCAAGGAGGGGCAGGTCCTCATGCCCACGTAAAAAGGCCTGTGCAAAAGCCGCGCTTGGCACGGCCAGCGCCAGCATCATGACAATCGCGGTGGCTCTCAACGCCTTTTTTGCCGTTTTGTGCATACCACCATCCTTCGTTCAATTCTGACATCCCGGACAATAATACGTGGAACGTCCAGCCTGCACGATGCGTTTAATGCCATGGCGTGACTTTCCCTCGCCCTTTTGTCGGGGGCACGCGGCACCTTCCCGATCATAAACCGAAAACTGCATCTGGAAATATCCCAGGGCACCATTCGGCTGACGGTGGTCTTTTAAGGTGGAGCCGCCAGCCGCCACTGCTTCGGTTAAAACTGATTGAATGGCCGTGACAAGGCGTGTCACACGATGCGGACTCAGGCTTTCTGCCACACACAAAGGGGAGATTCCGGCGCGGAACAGGGCTTCGCAGACATAAATATTGCCCAGTCCGGCCACCACTGTTTGGTCCAGAAGCACGGTTTTGATCGGTCCGCGACGTCCGATCAGACGATTTTTTAGGATGGCAGCCGTGAAATCGTCAGATAACGGTTCCGGCCCCAGCCGCGACAGCAAGGGGTCCATGGACAGGGTGTCCAGTGGAGCGTAATCGACAAAACCAAAGCGTCGCGCATCATGAAATGTCACCGTGCCACCGCCGTCTATCGCGAATCGCAGGTGGTCGTGACGCTCTGGTGGCCCCTTTGCGTCGATGGCGATGCGCCCGGACATACCCAGGTGGATCAAAACCGTGCCGCCATTATCAAACCGCCACAACAGCACTTTACCCCGACGCTCCAAAGCCACCACGCGATGACCGGCGACTT
>JAFGWD010000280.1 GCA_016937315.1 Rhodospirillaceae bacterium | reverse complement strand
CCGACCGGACACTTGGACCCGGCCTTGGTGCCGCGCCTGCGTGGCATGGCCGACGCCATGGCATTAAGACTGCGCTTTCACAACGAAGCCATTCACCGCCGTTTCGCACCGTTAGCGCCCGATGCCGCACGAGCCTTCGACGCCCTGGAGAATGCCCGGACCAAGGCCTTGGGCGCACGAGCACTGTCCGGCGTCCACGACAATCTCTGCGCCGCTCTGGACGGCTCCTTGCGTGCCCAAGGCCTGCACGCGGCTCTAGTCCCCGAACACCTCCCCTTGCCCGAAGCTCTGCATTGCGCGGCATTAACACGGTTCTTGGGAGGCGAGGTTCCCCCGCCGGCGGCGCACATCGCCGCGCTCTGGGAAACCACGGCAGATGACTCGATCAAACGCACCCTGGACCTGTTAAACGCCTCCTTATCCGACCAAAATGCCTTCGCCCGCGCCGCACGGCACTTGCTGGCAGAAATGGATATCGAGCCGGAGATTGATCCCGCCCCCGAAGACTCTGCCGCGTCGGAAGCCGATGACACCTCCGGCGAGACACCAGAGACTCAACACGGCAGTGGCGAGGAAGGTGACTCCAGCCTGGACGCAACCTCCGCCTCCGCTAAGTCCGCCGACGCGTCAGGAACCCTGATTGAAGACGACGATGGTTCCTTGACCATGGACGCCGAAGGCTCCGACGACCCCGGCGGGCCATCGGAACAAAGGCGGCGCAACGATCCTCTTTCGCCCCCCGGCACGGCGCGAACCTATACCGCCTATACCACCGCCTTCGACGAAGTGATTGCCGCCGCTGAATTGGCCGACGAAACCGAATTGACACGTCTACGTCAACTGCTCGACCGCCAATTGACCCCCCTGCAGGGGGTTATCTCTCGCCTCGCCAACCGCCTGCAACGCCGCCTAATGGCCCGCCAGTTGCGGTCTTGGGAATTTGACCAGGAGGAAGGCATCCTCGACGCCTCGCGCCTCGCACGCATTGTCGCCGCGCCAACCCACAACCTTTCCTTCAAGATCGAGCGCGAAACCGATTTTCGCGATACCGTGGTCACGCTGCTGATCGACAATTCTGGTTCTATGCGCGGACGTCCGATCACGGTGGCGGCGGTATCCGCCGATATTCTGGCACGCACGCTGGAACGTTGCGGCGTCAAGGTGGAGATCTTGGGTTTCACGACTCGTGCCTGGAAAGGTGGAAAATCCCGCGAACGTTGGGACGGTGCCGGACGCCCCGACAATCCCGGACGTCTGAACGATCTGCGCCATATCATCTACAAAGGAGCAGACACCCCGTACCGCCGCGCCAAGAAGAATCTTGCTTTGATGCTGCGCGAAGGCATCCTGAAGGAGAACATCGACGGCGAGGCCCTGTTGTGGGCGCATCAGCGTCTGCTGGCACGGACCGAACACCGCCGCATCCTAATGGTCATCTCCGATGGCGCACCAGTGGACGATTCGACACTCTCGGCCAACACCGGAATTTATCTGGAACGCCACTTGCGTGATGTCATTGCCTGGATTGAAGCAACGTCACCTGTGCAACTGACGGCGATTGGCATCGGCCACGACGTGACCCGCTATTACCGTCGTGCCGTCACCATCGTTGACGCCGAAGAACTTGGCGGCACCATGCTCAAAGAACTCACAGGCTTGTTCATGGACGAGGATACCACACGTCATGCCGGGCGCGTGTTTTAGAGCCTTGTGTTCCCGCTCAATTACCCCCTGCGCCGGAGCGACTTTGCAGCGTGGTGGCAGCGCATCCCCTTTCCCCAAAAACAAAACGGGCGATCCCATCAGGGAACGCCCGTTTTTGATAGTGTCGAAGGTGCGCCTTACGCGACGACCTTAGCTTCCTTAGCGGCCAAAGCCTTTTTCAGACGACGCTTCACCTTCAGCGCCTCTTCAGGCAGCTTGGTATTCGACGTCCCGAGCAAGAAAGCATCCAGACCACCGTTATGTTCGACGGTCCGCAACCCATTGACGGACAGACGCATCCGCACCGAAACACCCAAACCTTCGCTGATCAGCGAGGTTTCCTGGAGATTGGGCAGAAAGCGACGACGCGTCCTGTTGTTGGCGTGACTGACGTTGTTGCCGGTCTGCACACCCTTACCCGTGATGGCGCAACGACGAGCCATGACAGCAATCCTTCCGAAAAATAAACGCCCACAAGAGGCCGTGGTTCTACAAGGCGAGCCGGGGCACGTCAAGAGAAAACAACGTATTCCGACGATCAGCCAAACAGTTTATCGATATCGCTTTGCGAGGCTCCACCGCTTGGCGCTGGGGTCATGTCCGCCCCATTCAACAAACGATCGACATCGTCCTGGGAAACCCCTTGCCCCGCCAACTGCGGA
This sequence comes from Rhodospirillaceae bacterium, assembly GCA_016937315.1. Lineage (GTDB taxonomy): Bacteria > Pseudomonadota > Alphaproteobacteria > Rhodospirillales > Rhodospirillaceae > Oleispirillum. The sequence continues at coordinate 2,243 of JAFGWD010000280.1, read as the reverse complement.
CCATTCAAAAGTGCCGCATCAGCATCCTTCTCTGGCCCCTCGTCCACAGCAGATGAGGCAACGGCCGTACTGCCCCACATGCCAATCAGAGCATTAACACGCTCCTCGACAAATTTCAGAGAGCGCACCACCTTAGTGATGCGCTGCCCGGTAATATCCTGAAACGAACAGGCGGTGAAGATCTCCCCGGCATGATCATCGACCTTGGTGAGGGCCGCAATGATATCGGCATCATCGGTCTTCGACCGCACGAACATCACCAAATCAGAAATGCCTTCAACATTTTCCATGATCGCATTGGTCGCCACCTCGGTATGTTCGACGATGGCGTCCAATTCGTCGCTCATCTGATCAAAGTGATCATTGGACTCACCGGGGCGTCGAATTGCCGCGATTTCACGACGAATTTTTTGAATGTGCTCGAACAAGCCAAAAAGCTCGCTTTTCAGCACGTCCACATCCTTATCGCTGGGAACTCTTGCCATTACCATACGCTTCCCTCGCTCAAACCTGTTTTTAAGGCTGATAGCTCCCCTTGACGAAGGCTTCCATCATCGCCTTAGCCGCCGCCGAGGGCGTCGCCCGCGAGTGCGCGACCTCGCCTTCTAAGTCTTTGACCATCGCATTCACCGACGGATGCGCCCGCAAGGCCTCCATCAGATTGTCACCGACTTCCGACCACATCCAATCCCGCGCCTGGGCCATTCTGCGTTTCTCGAACAGCCCCTCTTCCTGCATGATTCCCTTGAAATCATTCAGGGTCTCCCATGCCGTATCAACGCCTCGTAGCTCCAACGAAGACACTTTAAGCACCGGGGGAATCCATTTCGACGTGGACGGATACAACAATTGCAGGGCGTTTTGATACGACCCTTTGGCTCGGTCCCCGGCTCGCTCCAAATCACCATCGCATTTGTTGACGACCAGGATATCAGCAAGCTCGACAATGCCCTTCTTGATCCCCTGCAACTCGTCACCACCACCCGGCACCAGGACCAGAACAAAGACATCTGTCATCTGCGCCACAGCGATTTCCGACTGGCCGACACCAACCGTCTCGACCAAAATCACGTCATATCCCGCCGCTTCGCAAATCAACATCGCTTCACGGGTGCGACGCGCCACACCGCCCAAGGTACACCCGGACGGCGTCGGACGAATGTACGCGTTGGGATTGGTCGCCAAGTGTTCCATGCGAGTCTTATCGCCCAGAATCGATCCCTTGGTTTTTGGGCTGGACGGATCAATCGCCAGAACCGCAATACGGTGCCCTTCGCCGGTGACATGAGTCCCAAAAGCCTCGGTAAAGGTGGATTTCCCCGCCCCAGGAACTCCGGACAAACCAATACGCAGAGATTTCCCGGTGTGCGGCAACAACTTGGTCAGCAGTTGATCGGCAATTTCACGATGATCGTGACGCTGCGACTCGACCAAAGTGATCGAACGCGCCAAAGCCAAACAATTGCCGTTCAGGACTCCCTCATAGAGTTCATCCACATCATACTGCGGCCCGCCAGACCGTTGCACCACCCGCGTCGTATTGAGCGTCGTCAAGGTACTTCCCCCTATGTCTTGGACTTTTCATTGAAAAAGGCCTGCATCGCGGCATTTGCGAGCTTTTGTCGCGTTTCCTCGTCAAGCCCAGCCAGAACGGATTGCTTTTCCTTATGAAGGGCCATGGCCCGACGGATCAAATCGGCACGCCCCGTTGACGGATGAACCCGCGCCTGTTGTCGCGGGGAGTCTTCCGTTCGGGTGGTCGCGCCTTCCGCCAGAACAATACGCGTCACTGCGGTATCCACCGCCTCAGCCAGTTCCGTTTCGGATGAAGGTTCAGACGAGGATACCGACGGCAATTCCCCATGCAAAGACGGGCGTCTCTGCGCCGCATGGTAGGCGTCCATTTTTTCATACGCCTCCTTCGACATGAACAAACGAAGTAGGCTTTTTCGGAACCAACTCATCTCGGCAACTGACGTCATACGCTCTTAACGGGCTGCGCGAGTGTAGCACGTTCACCTTTCCGGCCAACCATTTTCCTTGGTTTCCGGGCGGATTGAAGCGGAAAGAAGCCTAGGACGTAAACTCATAAATCCCGCCGAATTGCGTTGGTCGCCAAGGGATACAATGGCAGGAGCCGCCGCGAAGGCGATGCGGGAACATCGGTGAGCGGTGGCGACGAACCAGGGTGTTCCTTGGCGATCAACCCGGAGGGCCGGGCGCTTTCGTCCGCCGAAGGCGTT
>JAFGWD010000279.1 GCA_016937315.1 Rhodospirillaceae bacterium | reverse complement strand
TTCCAGAAACCGATGAATATGGTGCGATTGCCGTGGTCACGAGAATGCGTAACGCGGTCAAAGCCCTCAACATCGCACATCCGGCCTCGCTCACGGAAAAACACGTCACCGTCAGCCTGGGCGTTGCGTCGTTGGTCCCCGCCACCGATTTTTCCCCCTTGAGATTGATCGAAATGGCAGATGACGCCATGTACCAAGCCAAAGCCCGTGGCCGTGATCGCTACGCTTTGTTCAGCCAAACTCCATAAAACCACACACGCACAACCAATAAAAAAGGGGGAGACAAGCCCCCCCAGAGTATCCGTGTTGGTCAAGCCGTTTTAGCGTCACAAATCACCAACGTAAGTCCCCAGGCCCCGTGCCGTATGCACCAAGGGATCACGCGGATCAAGTTGGCGTGCACCCACCGCAACGATATCGTCGATATTGACATCCATAACGCCACGATCCCGCCACGCCACCATACGCCCGAAACGACCGCGTGCCGCCAAATCGACGGCATGCACACCAAAAGCCGATGCCAACACCCGATCAGACGCCGACGGCGTCCCGCCACGCTGAACGTGACCCAGAACGGTCACACGAGTCTCAACATCCATAAGCTGAGACAGAGCCTCGCTAAGGTAGTGACCGATACCGCCGTAACGACGTTGTCCATCAGGCATTTTCGTCGTCGCCGAATCTCCATCCTCCATGGCAACGCCTTCCGCCACCACCACCAGAGCATGGCGCCGACCTTCGTCATGGACTTGCTTCAGCTTGGCGACCACCGCATCCAGGGTATAGGGAATTTCTGGGATCAGAATAACATCTGCACCACCTGCGATTCCAGAATGCAGGGCAATGTGGCCTGCATCGCGCCCCATCATCTCGCAAATCATCACACGATGATGGCTCGCTGCCGTCGGTTGCAAATGGTCAAGCGCATCAACACACACACGCACCGCACTGTTGAACCCAACCGCTGCCTCCGTAAACGGCACATCGTTATCAATGGTCTTTGGAATCCCAATCATCGGGATATTCCCCTGGCGACACAGTCGCCGCAGGATACTCAGGCTGCCATCCCCACCAATCACCAGCAAGGCATCGAGCCCCAGTTCCTTAACCCCATCAATAAAATCTTGTGAGCGATCCTTCGTCGTGCCATCCGGCATGGGAAACGCAAAGGGATCCCCCTTGTTGGTGGTCCCCAACATGGTTCCGCCCATACGCAGGACGGTGCCGGAAAACACCTCCAGGTTAAGCTTTTGGTACTGCATAGGCCGCATCATCAAGCCCAGGCTACCGTCCGAAATGCCGATGACCTCCATGCCATAGGACCGCACCGCTCGGGCAACCACAGCACGAATGACCGCATTCAGGCCCGCACAATCGCCGCCACTGGTCAAAATTCCGATCCGCTTCACGACTGACTTTGGCATATATTTTCCCTTTGGCTGGTTGGTGACATCTCACGTAGTCCAGGAGTTTTTTACGACACACCTCCGGCAGACATACCCCTACGACGGAAATTCTGTTACTCTGTGCATCTTAAACCATTTTACCGATATGGGGATTATGAACCTTTCGGAAGAAGATATCTGCCATCGCCTTGAGGCGTTGCGTCTGGAGCATCGTGATCTCGACGACGTAATCGCACGCCTTGATGCCGAAACCATCGCCAATCAGCTACAAGTTCAGCGCCTCAAAAAACGTAAGCTGGGCTTGAAGGACGAAATCGTCCGCCTGGAGGCTCTGATGTACCCAGACATCATCGCCTAATGGCGCTATGGGGCATAGAACAAACGCCTTGCCGCACCACCAAACATGATGGGGCGAAAGGTTTTTTTGTGGCATAAAGCCCTTACGACATGAAGGTGTTCCGTCAGAGCCGGATATGCACTACACTCCCGCCTCCCGCACGTCGGGACCGTTTTACTTTCCAGGGAACGTCTTGCCATGACCCAACCCTTGGTCGGCATCATCATGGGCAGCCAGTCCGACTGGGAAACCATGCGTCACGCCGCCGAAACGCTGACAACACTGGGGATTCCCATGGAAACCCATATTGTTTCTGCTCACCGCACGCCGGATCGCATGGTTGACTACGCCAAAACAGCACGGGACAGAGGCCTAAAGGTCATCATTGCTCGCGCGGGTGGTGCCGCACCCTTGCCCGGCATGACCGCCGCGATGACACTGTTGCCGGTTCTGGGCGTCCCCATACAAAGTCACGCCCTCAACGGCATGGACAGTTTGTTGTCCATTGTACAGATGCCAGGCGGCATCCCGGTCGGCACCTTGGCCATCGGCAAGGCTGGTGCCATCAATGCCGCACTGTTGGCGGCATCGATTCTCGGCCTGACCGACCCAATAACGGCCACAGCTCTGAACACTTGGCGCACGCAACAGACAGAAGCGGTGGCCGTTACACCAGTTGACCCGACCCCCGTCTGACACCAGGAACACAGCCCACAATGACACAAACCTCTCACCCGGTGATTGCACCGGGATCGACGATTGGCATTCTTGGCGGAGGACAATTGGGGCGCATGACGGCCCTGGCCGCTGCACAAATGGGGTATCGCTGCCACATTTTTTGCCCAGAGGCCGGATCTCCCGCCTTTGCCGTCGCAGAAACGCACACCCAGGCCGCTTACGACGACAATGACGCATTGGATGCCTTTGCTGCGGACGTTGACGTCGTCACCTTTGAGTTTGAGAACATCCCTGCGGCAAGCGTTGCACGGCTGGCAGCCCAGACCCTTGTCCGCCCCTCCTGGAAGGTCCTGGAAACCGCACAGGACCGTGTTCTGGAAAAGACCTTCTTCACCGAAATCGGTGCACCTACAGCCCCGTGGCGCCCCGTCAACGACATAACAACCCTGAATGCCGCAATTGCCGAACTGGGCACGCCCTGCATTCTGAAAACCCGACACCTCGGCTATGACGGTAAGGGCCAAATCCGCATCAACCACCCCGATGAGGCCGCCACCGCCTGGACGTCCATCGCCGAAGCGCCTGCAATCCTGGAAGGCGTTGTCAGCTTTTCCCGCGAGATTTCAGCCATCGTCGCACGCTCTCCTCGTGGCGAAGTCAACACCTTCGACATTGCCGAAAACGCCCACGTCAATCACATCTTGGACACCACCCGTGTTCCCGCCCAGATTTCTCAGGAACAGGCCGAACGTGCCGCCGCCATCGCGCACCACGCCGCCGTGTCCCTGAACCTTCAAGGCATTCTGGCGATTGAGATGTTCGTCTCCCACGACGGACGCATTCTCGTCAATGAAATGGCCCCACGCCCCCACAATTCCGGGCACTGGACGATGGACGCCTGCATTACCGGTCAGTTTGAACAGTTTATCCGCGCCATTTGCAACCTCCGCCTCGGGTCCTCTGAACGGCATTCCAATGCCGAAATGAAGAATCTTCTCGGGCATAGCATCGACGGATGGGCCGAGATTTTGTCCGATCCAAAGACAAAACTACACCTGTACGGAAAAACCGAACCCCGAGACGGACGCAAAATGGGTCATGTCACACGCATTTTTCCACGCTGGAAAAATGAAGCTAAATAAGTCTATAACTGCCGTGTTTCGCGTGCATCCCAAGCTCTAAAAAGACGCGCTTGGAATTGCCCAGTTAGGCCGAGGTCATTGGATTTTCTTCTCGATCACCTAAATATGTCGCTGGAAGAACTGCTGCAATCCTGGGGATATGTAGCCATTCTGATCGGCACTTTCCTGGAAGGCGAAACCATCGTGATTTTCGCTGGTGTTTTCGCATCCCAGGGCATGATGTCCCTGCCACTGGTCTTCGCCACCGCGCTGTTTGGTACGTTCTTTGGCGACCAGGTCTATTTCACCATCGGCAAGCGTTGGGGATCGCGGCTTTTGTATTCTCACCCGGCCCTGAAACGCAAAACACGCTCCGTGTTTCGTTTGTTGAAGAAATACGAAACCGGTTTCATTCTCTCGTTCCGATTCGTCTATGGCCTGCGTAACGTCAGCCCCTTTGTCATCGGCATGAACGGTATCCCTCACGCACGATTTGCTATCCTGAACTTTATTGCCGCTTTCGTGTGGGCCACTATATTTGCTGGCGGCGGATACCTTCTGGGTGTCACACTAGAAAACTTCATTGGCAAAATGCACGGGATGATTCTGCTGATCATCCTGGGGATTGTCGTCTTGTTGAGTGCAATCAGCATCATCATTGGCCGCATACGTGGCAATCGCGACCCCCGCATTCAGCGTCTGCGTCGCATGCAAGCCTTCCGCCAAGCCGCGCGTTCGCGAGCTACGACAATCACGGCAGAAAAATGACGCGCATCACCACTCTTGACACCGCAAGATCGGCCAATTACGACTTCACAATCATGATTCAATATGATACCAAGTGCGCCCAAACTATACGGAAGGGCCGCACAGGTGGTTTCTTTCGGTACACGTTGAATATGCATTGGTGATAAAACGGCAGGCCGCGATTCGGACCCGTCGCGCCGCCACAACTGGAGGATAGTCAGATAGTTCACGTTCTCGTTCGCGACAATAACGTCGACCAGGCCCTAAAGGCGCTCAAAAAGAAAATGCAGCGCGAGGGTGTTTTCCGTGAAATGAAACTGCGCCGCAGCTTTGAAAAGCCGTCCGAGCGCAAGGCACGCGAAACGGCGGAAGCGGTGCGCCGCGCCCGCAAGCTGGAACGCAAGCGTCTGGAACGCGAAGGCTTCTAGGAAGCCTTTACGCCTCACCAATGCACAAGGCCCGGCCTCGTTTTCGGCCGGGCCTGAATTGTTTGCTCCGCCATAGGCGGCCAGCCATCCACAGCGGGAAAGTTGCGTCCAAAATACGACGAAAGGGCGACCTGTGAGGATCGCCCTTTGATCTTTAAGACATTGATGCGCTTACAACGCCTGAACAATTTCCTCAGTCATCTTCTTGGCATCGCCAAACAGCATCATCGTGTTGTCGGCATAGAACAGTGGGTTTTCAACACCCGCATAGCCAGACGCCATAGAGCGCTTCACAAACAACACCGTCTTGGCTTTCTCCACGTCCAAGATCGGCATGCCATAAATCGGGCTTGAGGGGTCATTCTTCGCCGATGGATTGGTGACGTCGTTGGCACCAATCACATAAACCACATCAGCGGTCGAAAACTCGAGATTGATTTCCTCAAGCTCAAAGACCTCGTCATAGGGCACGTTGGCTTCGGCCAGGAGCACGTTCATATGTCCCGGCATCCGCCCAGCCACCGGGTGAATGGCATAGCTGACGGACACCCCTTCTTTCTTCAAAGTATCTGCCATCTCCCGCAAGGCATGTTGCGCCTGCGCCACCGCCATACCATACCCCGGCACAATGATCACCTTAGACGCATTTTTCATAATGAAAGCCGCATCGTCGGCGGAACCCGACTTCACGGTACGGTCACCCAAATCCGGGCCACTGGCAACCGCAGCATCCCCACCAAAGCCACCCAGGATCACGTTGAAGAAGGAACGATTCATACCCTTACACATGATGTAGGACAGGATCGCGCCAGAGGAGCCAACCAAGGCTCCGGTAATGATCAACAAGCTGTTGGCAAGCGTAAAGCCAATGCCGCATGCCGCCCAACCCGAATAGGAGTTGAGCATAGAAATCACCACCGGCATATCGGCTCCACCAATCGGGATGATCAACAGGAAGCCAAGGACAAAAGACAGCGCCAACATTGTGAAAAACAGGGTATGGCTCTCCGTCGCTGCAAAGGCAACGATCAGCACCACCATCAAAATACCGAGTCCCAGATTCAGAAAATGCTGACCAGGAAACGATACCGGCTTGCCGGAGATCAACCCCTGCAATTTGGCAAAGGCAATGATGGAACCAGAAAAAGTAATGGCACCCACCACCGTGCCAAGGGACATTTCCACCAGAGACCCAGTATGGATATGGCCGGCCGTCCCAATACCATAGGACTCAGGAGCCAAAAATGCCGCCGTCGCCACGAACACTGCCGCCAAACCGACAAGGCTGTGAAAGGCCGCAACCAACTGCGGCAACGCAGTCATTTTGATCTTGCGGGCAATCACCGCGCCCGCAGCACCACCAATGACGATGCCTAGAATGATCCAGATGTAATTCACCACAACGGGCGAGGCGAGGGTGGTCAAAATGGCAATCGCCATACCCGCGATGCCATAAATATTCCCCATTCGCGCCGTTTCAGGCGAAGACAGTCCCTTTAGCGCCAGAATGAAACAGATGCCCGCAACGACGTAGGCGAGCATAGTCAAGCTTTCCGCATGCATCGGTTCGCCCCCCTACTTCGTTTTTTTCTTGAACATGGCCAGCATGCGCTGAGTCACGATGAAGCCACCGAAAATATTGACGGAGGCCAAGATCACCGCAAAAAAACCCAACACCTGCGAGCCCGAGAAATGCGCCGGACCAGCTGCGATTAAGGCACCAACGATAATCACCGAAGAAATGGCGTTGGT
>JAFGWD010000278.1 GCA_016937315.1 Rhodospirillaceae bacterium | reverse complement strand
GTCATCATTTTGGTCAGGGACGCCGGGTGATTCTGGACATCCGCACGGTCAGCGTAAAGGGTCCGACCGGTGTTTGCATCCATCACAAAGGCGGCGTATTTTGCGTGTGCGTCGGTCCCGGCGCACAGGATAAAGGCCAGGGCCAAAAGTCCGACTGTCCATGTTGCAAAACCCCGCCACGGTGTGCCGTTCATACCTTGAATCAGCCCACTGCGCGATGAGGGGCTAGCCGTCACGCGCTCATGCATGGAAATATCCTTCGTCGAAACATGATCGGTATCGGTGCGGGATTCCCCCGCTGCCCCAATGTGTCCTGGGGTTCTGACATAGACCATAAGGTATCCGCGACTCGGCTGTCCAGGTCGTTTTTCTTTACTGTGGTGGAATGAATCCGAAAGGCCTGGATTCTCCCCGTCCAAGCCCCCAAAATTAGAGCATGAAGTGGATCAAAAGAGGCGTGTCTGGAAATGATTCTCAGTTTGAAGGCGGTGAAACGGTGGGGTTGGGCTCTGTCGGCGATGGTTTTGACGGGGTGTGCTTCCAGTGGTGATGTGTCGGATCCGGTTGTGCGGCGCCTCACGTGGTTCTCCTTTTTGTCGGGAGATGATCTGAGGTCATCCTGTGCGCCGGGGATGACCTCTCTCCGGCTGGTTCACAACGCGGTTTGGGATGAGGATGTTCGTGTGATCGAAGCCCGCCGTGGCGCGGATGGGGCAACACAAGCGCGAGAACAGCTTTTCTTGCGTATTGATTGGTCGAACGTCACGATTGGCGGGGATGCGGGGCCTTTGCCGTGGCGTGGAGAGACCTTTGAAACCCGATGGACGGTTGAACAGACGGCGGCAATCATCGCTGCGTTGGGGGCGGACGGAGCCTTTACGCCGTTGCCTGCACCCTTGCAGTTGGAAGGGCAAGGGTTTTTCTGGACCGGGACGGGGTGCTTGAACGGCAAGCCGTGGTTCCATGCTTGGGCTTACCCATCATCTGCTTATGATGGTCTACGTTTCCCCGCCGTTCTTGCTTCGCTTTTGCCTTCTGGCCGCGCCTTTGCGGTGGCGCATTCAGTGGATGAGGCCTATCCCAATTGGAGTCGACGTGGGGATCGCACGTTCTTTTTGACCGTGACGGCGGATGGTGTTTCAGGGCGTCCGAACCTGCCGACGCCACCATTGTCTCGTTTTTTGCCATGAGTTTATGTGCGAAGGGGCTTTCTTCGTCCCTTTTGTTTTCCCATATCCAAGTCGAGTGTTGCGGCGGATGGGAGGCGCCAAGGAGGTTGGAAACGGTGAAGTGGAATCAAGTTGACGTGTCCGAATGGGGAAGACTCTCCCGTATGGGGAGCGGGCAGTCCGGGGGTGATGATGACTTCCGGGTCGGCGTGTCCGTACAAGCGCGAACGATGGTGAAACGTCCGTCAATGTACCGTGTGTTAATGCTGAATGATGATTATACGCCCATGGAGTTCGTGGTTCACGTGCTGGAACGGATTTTTGATAAAAGCCATGAAGAAGCCACTGAGATCATGCTCAAGGTTCACCACCGTGGGGTCGGCGTTTGCGGCGTCTTCACCTTTGAGGTCGCGGAAACCAAGGCTGGACGGGTGATGGATTTGGCAAGACGGAATCAGCACCCTTTGCAGTGCACCATCGAAAAGGAGTGACGCCGATGTTGTCGCGCAATCTGGAACGCAGCCTGCACCGTGCCCTGGCCGAAGCCACGGCACGTCGCCACGAGTACGCGACCCTGGAACATCTGCTGTATGCGCTGGCCGAAGACCGCGATGCCATCGCGGTGTTGCGTGCGTGTGGTGTGGATATTGAAAAGCTACGCAGCGATATTGAGGCCTTCATGGATGCTGAGTTGGTGGCGTTGGTCACCGATCAGTCCGGGGATCCGAAACCCACATCCGGTTTCCAACGTGTGGTGCAACGGGCGGTGATTCATGTTCAGTCCTCGGGGCGAGAGGAAGTTACCGGTGCCAATATTTTGGTGTCGATGTTCTCTGAACGGGAAAGTCATGCCGTCTATTTCCTGCAATTGCAGGATATGACCCGACTGGATGCCGTGAATTATATCGCGCACGGTATTTCCAAGGACCCAGAAATGAATGATCCCCGCCCGGTTCATGGGGCGGATGATGATGTGCAAGCCGATGGTCCGGTCCCCAAGGTGGTTGGTGAGGCCTTGAGGGCTTATTGCGTCAATTTGAATGATAAGGCGCGGGACGGACGGATTGATCCTTTGATTGGACGCAATGCGGAAATCGAACGCACCATCCAGGTGCTGTGCCGCCGCGCTAAAAACAATCCACTTTATGTTGGTGATCCCGGCGTCGGAAAAACCGCGTTGGCCGAAGGGTTGGCTTTGCGTATCGTTGATGGTGAGGTGCCTGAAGTTCTGTCCGATGCCACAGTGTTTGCTCTCGATATGGGGGTTCTGCTGGCGGGGACCCGTTATCGCGGCGATTTTGAAGAACGCTTAAAACAGGTCATTAAAGAACTGGAGGCGTACCCCGGATCGGTTCTGTTCATTGACGAAATTCATACCCTGATTGGTGCCGGTGCGACATCGGGCGGTTCGATGGATGCGTCCAACCTTTTGAAACCGGCGCTGGCGGCGGGTAATTTGCGGTGTATCGGCTCCACGACCTATAAGGAATTCCGCAATCAGTTTGAGAAAGACCGCGCACTGGTGCGTCGGTTTCAAAAAATTGATGTACCGGAACCGTCCCGTGACGATGCGGTGAAAATCCTGAAAGGGCTGAAGCCGTATTACGAATCTTTCCATAGCGTGCGCTATACCATGCCGGCCATTGAGGCGGCGGTGGATTTGTCGGTGCGCTATATCTCGGATCGTAAGCTGCCGGACAAGGCGATTGATGTGATTGATGAGGTTGGTGCGGCGCGTATGTTACTGCCGCCGGGAAAACGCCGCCGGACGGTGAGGGTGGCCGATATCGAAGCCGTGGTGGCGAAAATGGCACGTATTCCACCAAAAGCCGTGTCCAAGGATGATCGTGCGGCACTGCGCACTCTGGAACGTGATCTGAAAACGGTGGTGTTTGGTCAGGAAAAGGCCATTGACGAGCTTTCCGCTGCGATCAAGCTGGCCCGTGCGGGGTTGCGCGAGCCGGAGAAACCGATTGGCAATTATCTATTCTCGGGTCCGACCGGCGTTGGTAAGACCGAAGTGGCGCGGCAGTTGGCGAAGATCCTGGGGATTGAGCTGATTCGTTTCGATATGTCGGAATACATGGAACGCCATACCGTTTCACGTCTGATCGGTGCGCCGCCTGGTTATGTCGGGTTCGATCAAGGGGGCTTGCTGACCGATGGTGTGGACCAACATCCGCACTGTGTTCTGTTGTTGGATGAAATCGAAAAAGCCCATAACGACGTCTATAACCTTCTGTTACAGGTTATGGATCATGGGCACTTGACCGACCACAATGGGAAATCCGTGGATTTTCGCAATGTGATCTTGATTTTAACCACCAATGCGGGGGCATCCGATCTCGCGAGGCCGCCTTTGGGCTTTGGCCGGTCGCAACGTGAGGGCGAAGATAAGGAAGCCATCGAACGCCTGTTCACGCCAGAGTTTCGCAATCGCTTGGACGCGATCATTGCCTTTTCCCATTTGCCGCAGGATGTTGTCTTGAAAGTGGTGGACAAGTTCGTGATGCAGTTGGAAAGCCAGCTTGATGATCGTGCGGTGACCATTGATTTGTCGCCGGAAGCGCGGGTTTGGCTTGCCGAAAAAGGGTTTGATTCGGCGTTTGGTGCGCGACCACTGGCGCGGGTTATTCAGGACTATGTGAAAAAGCCGCTGGCCGAGGAATTGTTGTTTGGGCGCTTGGCGCATGGTGGCGCGGTATCGGTTACGGTGGAAGATGGGGCCTTGGCCTTTGTGATTTCCGCCGCGCCATCCAACCGGAATCGTTCCGAGAAGCAGGACAAGGAAGAGCCGGATTTGGTGCCGGTCTAGAAAGGAAAAGTGATGCGGGGGATGTTTG
>JAFGWD010000277.1 GCA_016937315.1 Rhodospirillaceae bacterium | reverse complement strand
GAGCCCGAAAGAACATGGTGGGGCCTTAGCGTTTGCGTGGGTCGGTGAATTTCAACTGGCAGAATGCGTAGTCTCCCATATCGAAATGGAAGTGGTCGTGGTGGGCTTTGTCGGAATCCGGTCCCAATACGCCCATGAACAGGGTGCAGGCGCCTTGTCCCACGGTTTTTAAGAACTCGGCCTTAGCGTCGTGGGTGTTCCAGTGACGGGTGACGGAGACTTTGTTTCCGGTTGCGGTCTCGAAGACGCCGATGTCGATGGCGTTGGCTTTGGCGTGCTCACTCATACGCGTGCCGCTGGTTCTGCGGCGGCAGGCATAGGTGCCGTAGTGGTGAATGGTGGTGATCGGGCTGTGGAGCACGCGTATGGCCGTGGGTTGCACGAACACCGCTTCGAATTCCGACAGTTTGAGGGCCAGGGCACAGGTCATTAGGGCCGGTGAGGACAACTTGGCGTGTCCAACGCGGGAGACCTTGACCGCGTTGCTGACGTGGCAGCCGCCGGAGGAAAAGTTCGGTGCGGGTTCGAAGTCCACGTCATGTAGGGCAAGGCGTTCGCGGCAGTCCTCGGGTTCCGCCGTTGGCGGTGGTGCTGTCGCGCAGGCGGTCAGAAGCAGGGCGATGAGGGGGAAGGCCGGAGAGGCGGCCCGCTTGCAAGCGGGCCGAAGCCGTTTGATTCTCGCCCCTGTTTTGCCGTGAAAAGGGGTCATGCCGTGCTCGGTTGTGCCGGGTTTGGGGCTAGCCCCAAGCGGGATGCGGGGCTGTGATGCCCCGCCGTGATTTCTTAGAATGGCAAAGACATGCCGGGCGGCAGTTTCAGGCCGCCGGTCAGGGATTTCATTTGCTCGGCGGTCACGTCCTCGACCTTTGCCTTGGCGTCGTTGTGCGCGGCGATGATCAAGTCTTCCAGAATTTCCGCTTCATCGGGAGAGATCAGCGAGGGGTCGATTTTTACGCCCTGCAACTCGGTCTTGCCGTTCAGAGTCACCGTAACCATGCCACCCGCCGCGCTGCCGGTGAACTCGGTTTCCGCCAGCTTTTGCTGCATTTCGTTCATGCGGGTTTGCATTTGCTGCGCCTGTTTCATCAGGCTGCCGAGATTCTTCATGCGTCGTTCTCTCCGTTGGGCCAGTCGGCATCGGTATCTGTGGGCTCAGGTGCCAGGGCTTGGGTCATTTGCACCCGCGTGATAGAGGCACCGGGGAAGGCTTCGATTACCGCGCAGACCAAGGGGTCGCGTGCCGCTTCGGCTTCGCGGCGGCGCTCGGCTTCCTCTTCCTGCTGGCGCAGGGTGGGGGCACCGCTTTCGTCGGCGGAGGCGGTGATCGTCCAGTGGCGTTGAGTTAGGGACTCCAGCACTTGCCCAAGGCGGCGCGAAAAATCACGAGATAAGTCGGGCGCCGGATGGAAAACGATCGTTCCCGGTTCATAAGAAATCAGGCGGACATCCTGGTGCAGGGTGGCTGCGAGCAGGGCTTCGCGCTGTTCAGCCAAGAATCCGACCAAAGCCTCGAACGTGGCGGGCAGGATGGTTGCGCTGGCGGTGGGAACATTTTGTGGTGCGGCCATGGTCGGCATAGGCTGCGGCGCGGCACTTCCGCCCACGGCCATGGCCATGCCTGAAGGGGCTCCACCGCTTGCGCTTGTTGCGTTGCTGCTTGCAGCGGCGGGCGCGACCGGGTTGGCGCGTGATGCGGCCAGGGTTTTGATGGCGTCGCCGGGAGTCGGCAGGTCCTGGGCATACATCAGGCGGATCAAGACCATTTCCGCCGCATGCAGGGGCGACGGGGCGATACGCACTTCGTCCAAGCCTTTCAGCAGGATTTGCCAGGTGCGGGTCAGCGATGCCATGGACAGAACGCCAGCCATGGCCTTACCGCGCACGCGCTCGGTTTCTGGCATAGTCGGGTCGTCGGCGGAGGTAGGAACGATGCGAATCCGCGTTAGCCAGTGGGACAGGTCCAGAAGGTCAGCAATGATCGTCGCCGGGTCCGCGCCCATGGCGTATTGCCGAGCCAGCAAGTCCAGAGCGTCGGCGGCTTGTCCTTTTAATGTGGCCTCGAACAGGTCGAAGATCAGGCCTCGGTCGGCCAGGCCGAGCATATCGCGGACTTGCTCGGCGGAAACCGCTCCGTGACCATGAGAAATCGCCTGATCCAGTAAGGATAAGCCGTCACGCACCGAGCCATCGGCGGCGCGGGAGATCAGCTTCAAGGCTTCGTCGGCGATGGTCGCGCCTTCTTTTTCTGCAATTTCCGCGAAGTGAGTGGCCAGGATATCGGCATCCACGCGGCGGAGGTCGAATCGTTGGCAACGGGACAAAACCGTGACCGGGACCTTGCGAATTTCGGTGGTGGCAAAGATGAATTTCACATGTTCCGGAGGCTCCTCCAGCGTCTTCAATAAGGCGTTGAAGGCGGCTGTGGACAGCATGTGGACTTCGTCGATGATGTAAATCTTGGCGCGGGCCGAGGTCGGGCGATAGCGGACACCATCCAGAATCTCGCGAATGTCGCCAACGCCGGTGCGGCTGGCGGCATCCATTTCCAGAAGATCGACATGACGGTCATCGGCAATAG
>JAFGWD010000276.1 GCA_016937315.1 Rhodospirillaceae bacterium | reverse complement strand
GGTGACAGGGCTGCGGTTGGCGATTCCGAAGGCTTATGTCCTCGACGGCCTTGATGCGGCGGTGTCTGCGGCGTTTTCTCGGGCTATGTCGGCGTTGTCCGCAATGGGGGCGCGAGTCGAAGAGGTTCCCTTCACCTTTTTGGATGAGATGCCCGACCTTTTGGTGGGGGGTGGTTTGGTGGCGGCGGAAAGTTACGCTTGGCACCGGGGCTTGTTGGCGAAGGCCCGTGAGCTTTACGATCCGCGTGTGGCCGTGCGAATTGACCGTGGGTCCAAACTGTTGGCGGCGGATTATCTTGATCTTATGGATTTGCGTGCTGCCCGTGTGGCGGAAATGGATGCCGCCATGATGCCTTATGATGCCGTGGTGATGCCGACTGTGGCATGTGTCGCGCCAAAAATCGCGGAGGTGCAGGATGATGCGGCGTATACGCGCCTGAATGCTTTGATCTTGCGGAACACCACGGTTGGCAATCTGTTGGATGTGTGCGCGGCCAGTCTGCCTTGTCACGCGCCCGGTGATTTGCCGGTGGGGCTTTCGGTGGTGGGACGCCGTGGCACGGATCGTCGTACGTTGTCTCTTGCTGCCAGTTTGGAAGATGCGTTTTGTCGTCTTGGTCTTGGACGGCCGCTGTCGCCGTGAACGGTTTGCCGACCGGATGGTCTGACTTTCCAGCAAAAAGCCATCGCGAGTGTCCGCGATGGCTTTGGTGTTTCAGGTGTATGCTCAGGCGTTATTCAGCCGGAGTGTTGGTGTTGTTTTTCTTCCGCCCAAACGCCACGAAGAAGGCGACGAAGGCACAGACAGCGGCAGCAATTCCGATGCCGTTGGCAATATCATAGGATAGGCCGAAGCCAATTTTTTCTGCGGAGATGTAGGAGAACGTCACCGCCGTCATAAAGGTGGCGGGGATGGTGCAGATCCAGTGCAGCTTGCCGTTTTTGATCAAGTAGGCCGCCGCCGCCCACAGCATGACCATGGCCAGGGTTTGGTTGGCCCAGCCGAAATACCGCCAGATCACGTTGAAGTCACCGCGCGAGATCAAGAAACCGACGGCGAACAGCGGAACCGCAATCATCAGGCGTTTCGTGGCATCCTTCTGTGGCAGCTTGATATATTCGGCGATGATCAGACGTGCCGAACGGAAAGCGGTGTCGCCGGAGGTGATGGGTAGGATAACGACGCCCAGGACTGCCAGCACCGAACCAATACCGCCGCCCAAGAGGGAGTCGGCGATTTCCTTTACTACGCCAGCAGGAGACCCCGTAGTGATTGCTGCGCCGAGCGCTGCCGAGTCTTTGTAGAAAGACAGACCCAGAGTTGCCCAGATCAAGCCGATGACGCCTTCACCGATCATGGCGCCGTAGAAAACGGAGCGTCCGTGTTTTTCGTTCATGAGACACCGCGCCATCAATGGTGATTGCGTGGCATGGAAGCCGGAAATCGCACCACAGGCGATGGTGATGAACATCAAAGGCCAAATCGGCAGGTCCTTCGGATGGGTATTGGCCATGTCCAGGCCTTGAGGCAGTAGGGTGTGATCCGGTGAGATGATGAGCATGACGGTCAGGCTGACAGACATGAAAACCAGCAATGCACCGAAGATTGGATAAAATCTTCCGATGATTTTATCAATCGGGAGAATGGTCGCGAGGAAGTAATAGGCAAAGATGATGGCGACCCATGCAGGAACGGGCATGCCGGTCATTTTTGATAGAAGCTTGCCAGGGCCAAGCACAAAGACGATGCCGACCAGAAGCAGCAGAATGACCGAGAAATAGTTCATGAATTGTTTGAAAACCGGACCCAATTCGTGCCCGACAACGTTTGGAACGCTTTCGCCATTGGACCGTAGCGACAGCATGCCAGCGAAGTAGTCATGGACAGCACCAGCAAAAATGCTGCCCGCGACGATCCACAAAAGAGCGGATGGACCGTATAAAGCGCCCAGGATTGGTCCGAAAATCGGCCCCAATCCGGCAATGTTCAAAAGTTGTATCAACCAAACTTTGTATGTCGGCATGGCGACGTAATCCACGCCGTCGGCAAAGGTTGCCGAAGGAACAGCGCGGCTCGGGTCAGACCCGAAAATTCGATCAACCAGCCCACCATAAACGTAATAACCCGCGATCAGCAGGCCAACACACGTAAAAAAGAGAGTCATCGGACGTCTCCTGAGTATCTGCTTTGGGTTCGAGGCAGAAACGTGTTCGCAATAGAAGAGGGAGCCTCCCCTTGTGGGCGTGTGCTCGTCACGCGAAAACACCCCCTTGATTTATCCCTCTGATTTAGAACTTTCGCGCCATGTCCTGAAATATTCAATGTTTTTTTGCTGGAAAAACGTCGATATGTTTCCTTGACTCCGAATGGTAATCTACCCTGGATTATCTATTGCTTGGGGTTAGAAGAATTGCCAATCACGCCATATATTATTGTTATAAAATGCTTATTTCATGTTAATGAGCCTTTTTCCGGCCGGGGGTCTCTGAATGAAAGACCCAACTATGACGTTTCATGTTGATATCTCATCCTGAGGTTGATGTTCCGTGATGTAAATTTATGGGGAGACGGGGTGCATCTTCCCGATGCTATGGGGATTTTTTGCAGCTTTTTCGGCGGTTTTTGGCTTTGTGATTGACGCGATTTTTGATGCTCCGTATAACCCAGACGGGCCGCGACCTCCCAACGGGTCGTTAGCCCTTCTGCAATGGAAGGGAGATATCGATGAACGTCATCGCCAAGCCGGGCACCCGTCCGGCCAATCCGAATTTTTCCTCTGGTCCCTGTGCCAAGCGTCCTGGCTTTCGATTGGATGCCCTTGCCACCGATTGTCTGGGGCGTTCACACCGCGCCAAAATCGGTAAGGCGCGTCTAAAGGACGTGATTGAACGCTCCAAGGCGCTTTTGGGCGTGCCGGAAGGCTATCTGCTGGGGATTGTTCCGGCTTCGGATACCGGTGCTGTTGAAATGGCGCTGTGGAGTCTGCTGGGGCCTAAGGGCGTCGATATTCTGGCGTGGGAAAGCTTTGGTTCTGGCTGGGCGACGGATGTCGTTAAGCAGTTGAAGCTGAAAGACGTGCGGGTGATGGAAGCCGGTTATGGCGAACTCCCGGATTTGAGCCAGGCTGATTTTTCCCGTGATGTGGTGTTCACCTGGAACGGAACCACATCGGGCGTCTGTGTGCCGAACGGCGATTGGATTCCTGCGGATCGCGAAGGTTTGACGATTTGCGATGCCACGTCCGCTGCATTTGCCATGGACTTGGCTTGGGACAAGCTGGATGTTGTGACCTATTCCTGGCAAAAGGTGTTGGGTGGCGAAGGGCAACACGGCGTGTTGGTGTTGTCGCCGCGTGCGGTTGCGCGATTGGAGAGCTATACGCCAGCGTGGCCGATGCCGAAGATTTTCCGCATGACCAAGGGCGGTAAGCTGATTTCGGGCATATTTGATGGTGAGACCATCAACACGCCGTCGATGCTGGTCGTCGAAGACGCTTTGGACGGCTTGAAATGGGGCGAAGCGATTGGCGGCTTGTCTGCCTTGACGCAGCGCAGCCAGGCCAATCTGGCGGCGATTGCTGCTTGGGTGGACAAAAGCCCGAACGTGGACTTCCTGGCCGCGAATCCAGCCATTCGTTCCAGTACGTCTGTGTGCTTGAAAATTGTGGCTCCGTGGTTTGCCAAGCTGGATGCCGAGGGTCAGGCCAAGGCGCAAAAAGCGGTGGTCGGCGTGTTGGATAAAGAAGGCGTTGCCTATGATATCGGTGCATATCGCGATGCACCGGCAGGTTTGCGTATCTGGGCTGGTGCAACCATCGAAGTGGCTGATCTGAACGCACTGTTCCCGTGGATCGAGTGGGCTTTATCCGAAGTCGCCAAAGACTTTGCCGCCTGATCCTTCCGTTCCGGTGGGGTCTGGGCGTGGCCCGGACCCCGGCCCGTTCGGTATCTGTTTTCTCCGCAAGGGAGCCCCCCATGCTTAAGGTTTTGATTTCCGACAAGATGAGCCCGTTGGCTGAAGAGATCTTCAAGGCGCGTGGTCTTGAGGTCGATTATAAGCCGGGTATGACCCCCGATGAATTGAAGTCCGTGATCGGTGAGTATTCCGGTTTGGCCATTCGTTCCGACACCAAAGTGCGGGCCGATGTTCTGGATGCGGCGACCAATCTGAAAGTGATTGGCCGTGCGGGTATTGGCGTTGACAATGTTGATATTCCGGCTGCCACGGCCAAGGGCATCGTGGTGATGAACACGCCGTTCGGCAATTCCATCACCACTGCCGAGCATGCGATTTCCATGATGATGGCTCTGGCGCGGCAAATTCCGCAGGCGAGTACCTCGACCCACGCGGGAAAGTGGGAAAAGTCCAAATTCATGGGTGTCGAACTGTTCGGCAAGACCTTGGGCGTGGTGGGCTGTGGCAACATTGGCTCTTGTGTTGCTGAACGTGCCATTGGCTTGAAAATGCGGGTGGTGGCGTTTGATCCTTACCTTGCCCCGGATCGTGCCAAGGCCTTGGGTGTCGAGAAGGTCGATCTGGACGAGTTGTTTGCACGGGCCGATTTCATCACTTTGCACACACCGCTGACGGACGCGACACGCGGCATCATTTCCGACAAGTCGTTTGCCAAAATGAAAAAAGGCGTGCGGATCGTCAACTGCGCCCGTGGCGGTTTGGTTGACGAAGCGGCGTTGAAGGTGGCTTTAGACGATGGGCGTGTGGCCGGTGCGGCGCTGGATGTGTTCGAGCAAGAGCCAGCCAAAGAAAATATCCTCTTTGGTCATCCGGGCGTGATTTGCACGCCGCATTTGGGCGCATCGACCACCGAAGCGCAGGTCAATGTTGCGGTGCAGGTGGCGGAACAGATTTCCGACTTT
>JAFGWD010000275.1 GCA_016937315.1 Rhodospirillaceae bacterium | reverse complement strand
GATCCCAGGCTCGCAAAAGCAAACTCCCGACTTGTGGAACGTGGTAGGGCGGCAACTCCATGATGAACGGCGAAGTATCGCCACGCAGCAGGGTGCTTTTCAAAAGAAATCCGGTACCAATCGCGGCGGCGATGCCGATCAGGTACAGCGCAAACACCAGATTCTGGCCGTTGGTGGGAAAGAAGGCCGCCGCAAACAGGACATAGACCGGCAACCGTGCGCCGCAGGACATGAAGGGAGCCATCATCGCCGTTAAGATGCGATCACGGGGGTTCTCGAGTGTTCGTGCTGCCATCACGGCTGGAACCGAGCAGCCAAAGCCAACGATCAGCGGCACAAAAGCCTTTCCTGGCAGGCCGATGGTCCGCATCACGCGGTCCATGACGAACGCGGCGCGGGCCATGTAACCAGAGTCCTCCAGAAACGACAGGAACAGGAATAAGCATCCGATAATCGGAATAAAGGTGGCAACGGTTTGAATGCCGCCACCGATGCCCCCGGCGAGGATAGCAATGGCCCAATCGGGAGTTCCCCAGTCTTCCAACAAGAGGCCAAACCCATCGACAAACACGGCTCCAAAGGCTTGGTCAAAGAAATCAATGAAAGCCCCGCCAATGTTTATGGTGAACAGGAACATGGCATACATCACGGCAAGAAAAATTGGTAAGCCTAAGACGCGATGTAGGACGATACGATCAATACGTTCGGTTATCGCCGCCGTGGCGCGGCCGCGATATTCCACGGATGTGGAGGCAACATCGGTGATGAAACCATAGCGACCATCGGCGAGCAGGATATCCAGCGTGTCGCCCAACACGGCCTCGGCTTCGGCGGTGACACGGCTTAGAACCTCGAAACTGGCGCGGGGGAGGGTGCGCCGTGCGCCGTCTGGGTCTTCCAGGCACCGCAGTGCAGAAAACCGAGGATCGGCGGCGGCACCTTTGGCGGTGGGCGTCACAACGCCGGGCAAGCTGACGGTTGCGGCAATTGCGGTTTCTATGGCTGCGGGATAGGGGATGATGGTGGCAGACGGTCTTGGCGTGCGGATGGTTTGTGCCAAAGCATCCATAAGCTGAGGCAAGCCTTTGCCTCGGCTGGCCACCATGGGCACCACCGGGCAGCCCAAGCGGGTTTCCAGGGCTGCAATATCAATGATCAGGCCTGCGGCTTCTGCGGCGTCCATCATATTGAGCGCGACGACCATGGGTGCACGCATTTCCAGCAATTGCACCGTGACGTAAAGGTTTCTTTCCAAATTTGAGGCGTCAACGATGTTCAGAATCACGTTGGCTTCGCCGGAAGCCACGTAATCGCGGGCAATTCGCTCATCCTCGGATGCGGCATCACCAAACGACAAGCAATAGGTGCCGGGCAGATCGACGATTTCTAGATCAATGCCGTCGTGGCGGGCAGATCCAGTTTTTTTTTCGACCGTGACCCCGGACCAGTTCCCGACCGCTTGTCGTGCGCCGGTCAGGGCATTGAACAGGGTGGTCTTGCCGCAGTTGGGATTTCCGACGACGGCGATTGTGGCGTTTTTCATGGCCATGGTCAGACTTCCTTTGCGGTGTCGCATTGAACCAGGACGATGTCTGCTTCATCACGGCGCAGGCTCAAAGAAAAACCCCGCACCACGATTTCTACGGGGTCGCCTAAGGGCGCGACGCGGGTGACACGAAAGGCAGTGCCCTTGGTCAGTCCCAGGGCCAAAAGTTTGCGACGATAGGCGGAAGGTCCACCCTCAAGAAAGCCCGAAACCCGCCCGGAATCTCCGACGGCCATGTCCCGCAGCACCGATGTCATTCTTACATTCCTCTTTTCGACGTGTCGCGACGGCAACCGCCGAGACCAGAATTTTTTCCGCCATGCCGGTGCCCAGAACCAAGCGCCCTCCGCCGATTTCCACCACCACCGGTCCTGCTGAGGCAGCGTGAGATAAACGAATCTCCCCGCCTTCACGCAGTCCCATGGTTGCCAAACGCAGGCGTATCGCCCGTCCGCCGTCGATGCCGACGATACGCAGAGACTGCCCGATGGGGGCTTGGGTTAAACTCACCTGTGTCATGACCTACGCTTCACTCCGTTGATGCTTTGCGACGGCTCTTTTCTTCAACAAACACCGTGCCGAAAAGAGAAGGCGGCAAGCTCTGTATAAACCGTGTGAACTCTCGTGATGGTATCGCTAATCATTCTCAAGTCAAGCGGAAGCCCATGATTTTTCAATGGGTGTAATCGCCTATTTCTAACTCTTTGACAGATATGTCAAAATTATCTTGATAAGGTTTGATCGGAACAATCAGCATCTTATCTTAAAGCCCAGTGGATAGCTTTATCCTTAATGGTGCGATCAAAAAGGGGAATGGTATGCGGGCACGTAAGCGAATCGGTTTGGTGGCCCATGATGGCCGCAAACAGGCCCTTGCCGAATGGGTGAAATACAATGAAGGGACGCTGTCGCGACACGATCTGTGGGCAACGGGGACCACGGGGGGGATGCTGACGGACGTTTGTCCCAGCCTGTCTATCACGCGTTTGAAATCTGGTCCTCTGGGAGGGGATCAGCAATTGGGCGCGATGATTGCCGATGGGCATCTTGATGTTTTGATTTTTTTCACCGACCCCATGACCTCTCAGCCGCATGATGTCGATGTAAAGGCGTTGATGCGGTTGTCTACGGTCTACAATATTGTGCTGGCGCTTACCCGCAGCACGGCGGATTTTGTGATTCATAGCCCCTTGTTCGAGCGAGGGGATTATCATCCGGTCCGTCCCGATTACGCGGCTTATATCCGTCGCCAGCAAGATGATGACGGAGGGCGGAAGTGATGTTGTCTTTTACAGGCCGATCAGGGTCAATGCCGCAATGGCAGCACAGCCGCTGAGAACACAGGCGGTGGCATAAAGTTTCAGAGAGCGTGTGATATGGTCCGACGTGGCATGGGGAGTGCCTTCGCCAATCCAAGGGGCGTCGATGACTTCGCCGGGATAAATCCGTGGGCCAAGAAGGGTCAGGCCCAGGGCTCCTGCCATCGCGGATTCCGGCCACCCGGCATTTGGCGAGTGGTGAACCTTTGCATCGCGGCACATCACACGCCAAGCCCGACGGGCACTGGCCCATGGCCAAGGTGCTGCGGCCAGGACCAAGAAGAGGCCCGATAGCCGTGCCGGTATCCAGTTCATGACATCATCAAAGCGTGCTGAGGCCCAGCCGAAATCTTTGTATCTCTCGGTTAAGTGACCAACCATGCTGTCCAGGGTGTTGACGGCCTTGAAAGCGAAAAGACCGGGGAGGCCCAACAGCACATACCAGAAAATCGGCGAAACAATGCCGTCGGAATAGCTCTCGGCGCAGGACTCAATGGCGGCACGACAGACCCCAGCTTCGTCTAAGTGGTTGGGGTCGCGTCCGACGATCATCGAAACCGCAGTCCGGCCTTTTGCCAAATCACCGGATTTTAAGGACCGGGCAACAGCGCGGACATGCACGTAGAGGCTTTTTTGTGCGATCAGGACATAGACGGCAAGCGCTTCGATAATCCAGCCATAAGGAAGAGTCAGGGCCAAACCATGCATAGCTAAGCCTATTATGGCCATGCCTCCGGCCAGAACCGCCAGCAACAAAACACCCAGAGCATGGCGGAGTTGGGGGCTACGCTCTGGGTGGTTCCAAAGACGTTCCAAGACAGCGATGGCTTTGCCGATCAGGGCCACGGGGTGCGGTATGGTGCGGTACAAAACATAAGGGTCGCCAACCACCGCATCGAACAGCAATGCGAGCAACAAAATTCCGGCAGGGGAAAGCGTATTCATCATGCCGCGCATGATTGGCGGTGGGTGAGGGATTCGTCAACCGGCTTTTGCCGAATGCGGTTGAACCCGGCGGGCTTTCGTCTACCTTGAAAGCGTATTCCACGGTCGGTGGACGTCTTCATGACTGCACAAGATCTGTTGTTGACCTTTCTGGGCTCTGGTGCGGCGCATTGCGTCGCGGTGGTGGAGGAACACGGCAATCTGATCGTTGCCTTGTTCCTGACCGGATTGTTGGGGTCCGTCACCCATTGTGTGGGCATGTGCGGCCCCTTTGTGGTGGCCCAGGCGGCTTGCCGGTTGGAGGGAATTCCGGCCACCGAAATGCGTGAATGGCATCGTCTGAAAGGCGGCATCCTGGTGCCTTATCATGT
>JAFGWD010000274.1 GCA_016937315.1 Rhodospirillaceae bacterium | reverse complement strand
CGCCGCACCGCGTTAGAAACCGCCTTCACGGCCTCAGCTTGACCGACCACACGATGCCCCAATTCGGCTTCCATATGACGCAGCTTTTCCTTTTCGCCTTCCAACATCTTATCCACAGGAATGCCAGTCCAACGCGCCACCACCTGAGCAATGTGGCGTTCCGTCACCACTTGGTCGAGAATGCGCTCATCTGCAGCCCCCTCCGCCTGCTTCAACTTGCTTTCCAGATTGGGGATTTCCCCATAGAGCAACCGGCCCGCTTCTTCGAAACGGCCTTCGCGCTGGGCACGCTCTGCCTGTCCTCGCAGTTGATCCAGGCGTTCCTTAATCTTCGTCGAATCCGCCAGTGTTGACTGCTCGCTTTTCCACTGTGCCGTTAGCGCGGCGGAGCGTTCATCCAACTCACCCAATTCAACGTCCAACTTCCCCAAGCGTTCGCGAGAAGCGGGATCTTTTTCTTTCTTCAAGGCCTCGCGTTCGATTTTAAGCTGAATCAGGCGACGATCCACTTCGTCCAGCTCATCGGGCTTGGAATCCACCTGCATCCGCAAACGGCTTCCCGCCTCGTCCATCAGATCAATCGCCTTGTCCGGCAAAAAACGGTCGGAGATATAGCGATCCGACAACGTGGCGGCGGCAACCAAGGCCGCATCAGAAATCCGCACGCCGTGATGCAGCTCGTACTTGTCCTTAATCCCACGCAGAATGGAAATGCTGTCCGCAACCGTTGGCTCATTGACCAGAACCGGCTGGAACCGCCGCGCAAATGCCGCATCCTTTTCGACGTGTTTGCGATATTCGTTCAATGTCGTCGCGCCAACGCAGTGCAGATCGCCTCGCGCCAAGGCCGGCTTCAGGAGGTTAGAGGCATCCATCGCACCCTCTGCCGCACCGGCACCAACTAGGGTGTGCATTTCGTCAATGAACAGAACAATCTCCCCCGCCGCCGACTGGATTTCGGTTAAGACGCCTTTCAGCCGTTCTTCAAACTCGCCGCGATACTTGGCTCCCGCGACCATGGCCCCAAGATCCAGCGCGAGAAGACGCTTGTCACGCAAGGAATCGGGGACATCGCCATTGATGATACGTAATGCCAAACCTTCAACGATGGCTGTCTTGCCAACCCCCGGCTCTCCAATCAGCACCGGATTGTTTTTGGTTCGCCGCGACAACACCTGAATGGTGCGGCGGATTTCCTCGTCCCGGCCAATCACCGGGTCGAGTTTTCCGTCCCGCGCACGGGCGGTGAAATCCTGAGTGTATTTTTTCAGCGCCTCAAATTGATCCTCAGCACTGGCCGAATTCGCAACACGGCCCTTACGCATATCCTGTATCGCACCATTCAAGGCTTGTGGCGTAACCCCCGCACGTTTAAGTGCCGCAGCAGCCTTGGTTCCCTCGGACAGAGCCAGAGTCAGCAGCAGATACTCGGCGGTGACATAGGAATCTCCGGCCTTCAACGCCGCTTGTTCTGCTGCCTCAAGGACACGCAAAAGCGGTGGCGAAGTATACACTTGACCAGAACCGCCCTCGACTTTTGGTTCCTTGTCCAACGCTGCCTCGACCTCAGCCTTGGCAACGTCTGGCTTTCCCTTCGCAGCACGAATGAGATTAGCCGCTTGTCCCTCGCTATCGTCCAACAGAGCCTTTAGCAAATGCTCCGGCAGAAATTGCTGGTGATTGAGGCGGGTCGCAGTCTGTTGCGCCGCTTGAAGAAACCCCTTCGAGCGTTCCGTAAATTTTTCAATATCCATGGTCCGTCCCTCTTTTGGCGACACCCCAGATGCCCCATGACGGCAACATCCGGTTCCTGTCCTTCATATGGACATCGTCACGCCCGGACCGCAAGTGCCAACCCAGACAAACAAAAGGCCACCCCCCGGAAGGAGTGGCCCAGAATTCTACAGATCGAAGGTTGGATCAGACAGCAACCGTTTCCGGCTCCTCTGCGTCTTCGATTGCGGGCCTGGGAGCAGGCCGAATCACCTCCACTGACGCCTCTGCGCTGTCTGCATTATCCGCGTTTTCCTCGGCCCCCTCGTTCGAATCCCCATTCGAGGCTTCGTTCGATGACCGATCCCGATTCTCCACCGGCTGCGAACCATCGGCTCCATCTGCGGCGGCCGGAGATAGAACACGCGGCTGACGTGGCTGAGAATTTTGGATAATGCGGAAATAATGCTCCGCATGCTGCAAATAGTTTTCCGCCAGAACCCGATCACCCTGTCCCGCAGAATCACGGGCCAGCGCCAGATACTTTTCCATCACCTGATGCGCGGAACCACGAATGCGTATGCTGGGTCCATTGCTATCAAAGGTCTGGTTGCGCGAAGAACCATTATTACCATTTCCCTTACGCGGCTGTTGCTGCTGATTGGGAATCCGTCCCCGAGGCCGGGGCTTTTGCTGCGTATTGGTATGCTGTTTCATAAGGCTACACAAACCGCGAGAGTTCACCAAAAGTCGCCGATCGCCAAAAATCAAACGGCATCGTGCGATCCCGGGGACATCCCCGGGCGAAGAGACGATCTCTTCCGCCTGTCGGGCGAACCCGACCGGATGCAGCGCCCACGGCGCTCATCCCCGTGAGGCCCCTGACAAGAGCCCGGCTTCACGGATATATCTTTTAAGGTCGTATCAAACAGCGCGGTTCCCACCCCGCCAGAAAGGTTCCTTGGTCTACCGACCCAGAACCCAACGGAACCGACCCCATTTCGGCGATCCGTTTCGGCGCCCGCACTCGAACGGGTGAAACCTAAACGCTCCAGAACGGCTTTCCAACCGATTTCTTCGTATTCGTGCGGTTTTTTAGCACTCACGCGCTCTGACGCGCCACCACAGCACGAGAAATCCCCCCTAAATCCCGTAGAATCTCAACAACTTCAAAGCCTCCGTCCTGGAACAGAGACGCCACCTCTACATCCTGATGAAGACCCACCTCGAACACCGCGCCGCCCCCCGGTTTCAGTAAAGAAGGCAGTTCCGGGATCAAAAGGCGGTACGGATCCAATCCATCCACGCCCCCCGCCAAGGCACGCAACGGATCAAAATCACGCACCTCTGGTGCCAATCCCGCAACATCAGCATCAGGAATGTAAGGCGGATTGGACACCACGAAATCAAAGATCCCAAGGCCATTCCGCCAATCCGCATCCGTCCAGTCGCGGCACAAAAACTGCGTGCGTGCTCCCAAGCCCAAGGATTCTGCATTACGAAGCGCCGCATCAACCGCTCCTTGCGCGGCATCCATCCCCACGCCATACGCGTCACCCCGCGCCGCCAGTAGCGCCAGCAGTAAACATCCTGAGCCGGTTCCAAGATCAAGAAGACGCGGGGTCTTCACTGCGTCCAGAAAGGCCAAAGCCGCATCAACCACGGTTTCAGAATCCGGGCGCGGGTCCAAGGTTTCCGGCGATAAGGCGAACGGCAAACCGTGGAAGTCCCGACATCCCAGGATACGCGACACCGGTTCCCGCTGTTCACGCCGCACCACCACAGCCTCAATATCAGCGACCTCATCCACAGACAGCACGCGCCCCGGAGACAAGATCATTGCTGCGGTATCAAGGCCCAAGACATGCCCCACCAAGACCCGCGCATCACGACGCGGCCCTTCCACACCTGCGGACTTCAGACGCGCCGTAGCGGCAACCAGGATGTCGCCCAAAGTCAGGATCACACATCCTCCAACAGCGCCAAACGCGCCGCTTGATCTTCGGCAATCAGGGGGGCAATCACGTCATCAAGGGCCGATCCATCAATGATCTGGTCAATCTTGTAAAGCGTGAGATTGATACGGTGGTCGGTCACCCGGCCTTGCGGGAAATTGTACGTCCGAATGCGTTCCGAACGATCACCGGACCCCACCTGTGCCCGACGATCCGCCGACCGCATAGCGTCCTTTTCCTGGCGCATCCGTTCATACAAACGCGCCCGTAACACAGTCATCGCCTTTGCCCGATTTTTGATCTGCGAGCGTTCATCTTGACACGCAACCACCGTTCCCGTCGGCAAGTGGGTGATCCGCACTGCCGAATCCGTGGTGTTGACGTGCTGCCCTCCTGCGCCTTGCGAACGATAGGTATCGATACGCAGGTCCCCGTCCTTAATATCGACATCCACAGCTTCAACTTCTGGAAGCACCGCTACGGTTGCCGCCGAAGTATGAATGCGCCCCCCGGCCTCGGTGGCCGGAACCCGTTGCACACGGTGTACACCGGATTCGAACTTCAAACGCGCAAACACCCCAGTCCCCGCGATGGAGGCCACCACTTCCTTCAAACCGCCAATC
The DNA here is from genome assembly GCA_016937315.1 of Rhodospirillaceae bacterium. Classification (GTDB taxonomy): domain Bacteria; phylum Pseudomonadota; class Alphaproteobacteria; order Rhodospirillales; family Rhodospirillaceae; genus Oleispirillum. The sequence continues at coordinate 657 of JAFGWD010000274.1, read as the reverse complement.
CCAGTTTCGTTCAAATCCATGACCTCAACCCGCCACCCCTGGATTGCGGCATAGCGTTGGTACATGCGGAACAAATCGGCAGCAAACAAGGCCGCTTCCTCTCCACCAGTCCCGGCACGCACTTCCAAAATGGCGTTACGGGCGTCATCTGCGTCCTTCGGCAGCAAAGCCACGCGCAACGCGGCTTCCAAATCCGGCAAACGCGCCTTGCAATCCGAAAGCTCTTCTTGCGCCAACGCCTTGATTTCGGAGTCGCCCGCATCATGCAACATCGCCTCGGCCTCGGCTTGATCGGCACGAACCTTTTTCCACGCCGCCACAAGCTCAACCAAAGGCCCCAGTTCCGCGACCTCACGCGACAACATCACCACGGTTTTTGGGTCCAGGGAGGGGTCCGTACTTAAGCGCCCGCTGGCCTCCTCGAAACGGCGCACAACTTGCTCCAGCTTCTCCTCAAAAGCCACAGAAGGCGTCCTCCGACACATCGACCAGCATGCGAGACAGAGTATCTTCCACATGGTCCAGAGCCACTGTGGCTTGCTCTCCTGAATCCAAATTACGCAGCGTTACGACACGGGCCAGACGCTCATCCTCACCAAAAATCACCGCGACCTTCGCGTTCAACTTGTTGGCGCGTTTCATACGCTTGCCCATATT
>JAFGWD010000273.1 GCA_016937315.1 Rhodospirillaceae bacterium | reverse complement strand
TGCAGCCACCATGGCATCCAGGTTTTCCGGCTCCCAATGGCGCAAGTCGATGGTCAAATCCACACGTCCGGGGATCACGTTGCGCGATGCCGGAAACACCGTCAGGCAACCCACTGTTCCACAGGCGTGACCACCGGAAGCCAAGGCAATGGCATTCACCGCTTCCACCACCCGCGACGCCGCCAACAACGCATCCTTGCGTAAGCGCATGGGCGTCGGCCCGGCATGGGCTTCTTGCCCCGTCAAAGTCAGATCGAACCACTTTTGGCCCAGAGTACCGACCACCACGCCGATGGTTTTGTCTTCATCTTCCAGCACCGGGCCTTGTTCGATGTGAGCCTCAAAATACGCCCCCACCGCATGACCCGTGGCGGGACATGAGCCATCAAAACCAATGCGCTTCAACTCATCGCCCACCGTCAAGCCCACGTCGTCGACCTTCGCCAAGGTTTCGGCCAGATCTAGCTTTCCGGTAAACACCCCGGACCCCATCATGCAGGGCGGAAAGCGAGAGCCTTCCTCATTGGTCCAGGCCACGACTTCGATCGGCGCTTGGGTTTCGATGTTCAGATCATTCAAGGTCCGCAAGACCTCCAGCCCCGCCAACACACCGAAACACCCATCAAACTTTCCGCCGGTCGGTTGGGTGTCGATGTGGCTGCCCATGACAACCGGCAGCAAATTCGGGTTGGCCCCCGCACGTCGGGCAAAAATATTGCCAATGGCATCCACCGACACCGTTAGTCCTGCGGCCTCACACCATTGGATGAACAATCGTCGTGCCGCACCATCCAGTTCTGTCAACGCGAGGCGTGCAACGCCACCTTTGGGCGTCGCCCCGATCTTCGCCAGATCCATCAAAGAGCGCCACAAACGGTCACCATTGACGACCAAGTTAGACGCGCACAGATCGGTATTTGACATTTTACCTTCCTCAAAAGATTTTTCGTCAGGCGTCCAGTGCCAGATAGCGGTCCCGCACCGAACGATCCGCCGCAAAATCAGCCGCACTTCCGGCATAAACGATGCGGCCCTGTTCCAGGACATAATGGCGATCGGCAAGTTTCTCGCAGACGCTTAAGTTTTGTTCCACCAAAAGCACCGACATCCCGGTGCGGCGAATATCGATCAGGGTTTTCACGATCTCATCGACAATGACTGGCGCCAACCCCTCGGTCGGTTCATCCAGAATCAGCAGCTTCGGATTGTTCAACAACGCCCGTGCCATGGACAGCATTTGCTGCTCTCCACCAGACAAAGCATTGCCGCCGTTGTGGCGACGCTCGAACAAACGGGGAAACAGGTCGTAAATATCCGACACCGTCCACCAGCCATCGCGCACCGCCACCCGCAGATTTTCCTCGACAGAAAGCATCCCGAAAATCCCGCGATGCTCCGGCACCAAGGCAATCCCGGCACGGGCGATTTCATAGATTTCTTGGCCGATCATTTCTTGCCCATCGAAGCGAATAGAACCGCTTTTGGGCCGCACAACACCAACGATACTCCGCAGCGTGGTGGTCTTGCCCGCCCCGTTACGTCCCAACAAGGTCACCAGTTCGCCCGCCCCCACGGTCAGGGAGACGCCTTCCAGAACGTGGCTTTTGCCGTAATAGGAATGGATGTCCGCAACCTCCAACATCAGGCAGCCCCCCCCAAATAAGCAGTGCGCACCCGCTCATCCGCACGCACCACATCCGGCTTACCCTCGACCAGAATCTGCCCACGGCTCATCACCGTGATGGTATCGCTGATCGACATCACGATGCCCATGTTGTGCTCGATCAACATCACCGTATGATCCTTGCCCAACTCGGAGATCAGGTTGGTCATGATCGGAATGTCGTCGATCCCCATGCCCGAGGTCGGCTCGTCCAACAGCAACATCCGAGGCCTCCCGCACAACGCCATACCGACTTCCAAAACACGCTGTTGCCCATGGGACAAATCCCCTGCGGCAATCTTGGCCTTGGCCGTCAAGGCCAAGCGTTCCATCACCGCATCGGCTTGTGCCAAATGCGCCTTACCATCAAACACCGAACGCCAGAAGACCAAGGCCCCATCACCATCACGCCCCTGCGCCGCCAGACGTAAATTCTCCCGCACCGACAGATTCTGGAACAGGCTGGTGACCTGGAATGACCGCGCCATACCGATATCAATCCGTGCGTGCGCCGAATCGCGGGTGATATCTGCACCATTGAACAGAATGGCACCCTCGGTAGGTTTTCGTCCGCCGGTCAAGCAATGAAACAAAGAGGTCTTGCCCGCGCCATTGGGACCAATCACCGAATGAATGGTGCCTTCCCGGACTTTCAGGTCGACCCCATCTACGGCACGGAACCCCCCATAGGCCAGAACCAAACCTCGGGTTTCGAGAAGAATACCGTCGCTCATGATTCATCCTCCTTTCGCGTCGGAGAAACAAACCGCGCAACCACACGCTCCACTCCGCCCCACAAACCACCACGCAAGAAGATCACAATCAGGATCAGCCCCAGTCCCAGCACCATCAGCCAACGCGGCCAAATCGCCGACAGCACATCACCCAACACCACCAGGGTTCCCGCTCCAATCAACGACCCCATCAGCGATCCGGTGCCACCGATAATGGTCATGATGACGATGTGTTCCGACATCGCCATCGCGATGTTATCCAGCGGCACATAGTTGATCAGCATGCCGTAAAGCGCCCCGGCCATAGCGGTGACCGCTCCGGATAGGGTAAAGGCCAACATCTTGTAATGCCGGGTGTCAAAACCGATAGCGGTGGCACGGGCTTCGTTCTCGCGGATTGCCACCAAGGTGCTGCCAAACGGGCTGTCGATGACCCGCCGTGCGCCAACGAAGACGGCAAGAAACAACACCGCAACAAAGATATAAAACGCTCTCGCACCCGACAAATCGGCCAAGGTAAAACCAAACAGCGCCAAGTTGGGGCGCGGCACATCCAACAAACCATTGTCGCCGCCGGTCCACTTCGACAAGGTAT
>JAFGWD010000272.1 GCA_016937315.1 Rhodospirillaceae bacterium | reverse complement strand
GCCTTCTTGCCGCCGGGTTTGTCCGACCCTCTGTATCACCGTTCTGCCGTGGGAGCGACGTTTGTGGCGGCCTTAGAGCTGGTCCGTCAAGGACGGATTACGTTGCGTCAGGATGGGGGGGCGTTTTCCCAGATTCGTTTGCGAAAGGCTTCCGAATGACCGATGTCTCTGACTTTCCCGCATCTTTTCAGACTTTTGATGCCGAGCGCCTGGTTGAGGCGGTGTTGTTTGCTTCCGCCGATCCGGTGACGGAGGCGTCCTTACGTGCACGTCTGCCGGAAAACTGCGACCTGGGCATGGTTCTGTCGTCCTTGGCCGCACGCTATTCCGGGCGTGGCGTGGAGCTGGTCAAACGGGGCGGGGCGTGGGCCTTGCGAACGGCTCCGGATTTGGCTCCGCGTCTGCACCTGGAAGTGCCACAGCAACGGAAGCTGTCCCGTGCAGCGGTCGAGGTTTTGGCCATTGTGGCGTATCATCAGCCGGTGACCCGCGCCGAGATTGAGGATATGCGGGGCGTGGCGTTGAGCCGAGGAACGCTGGATGTGCTGTTGGAAGCTGGGTGGGTGCGTCCGGCGGGACGGCGACAAACACCGGGACGTCCCATGACCTGGGCGACGACGCCGGTGTTTTTGGATCATTTCGGGTTGGAGAGTCTGGCGGCGTTGCCGGGGGTGGAAGAAATGAAAGCCGCTGGTTTGTTGGATACGCGTCCGGCGATGATCGCGTATGCCGCGCAGTCCGAGGATGCGTTGGAACTGCCCTTGCACGATGACGAGTCTTTGCTGCGGCAAGCCTTGGATACGGATGATGCGTGAGTCTTGGTTATGTGCTGGGGGTGGCATGGGCCATCAGGAACATACCGACACAGTATTCTGCCTTAGCGGTTAGGATTTCTGCATCCCAATGATCTTGCAGGCCCATCATGTTACGGATCAACATGTGGCCCTTCAGCATGCCGAAAAAGCTTTCCGCCGCGATTTTGGAGTCAGGAATGCACAAGCGTCCGATTTCGTCTTGGTGTGCGAGGTACTGGGCAAATTGAGCGGTCGTTTGCTCAGGACCGTTTTTATAAAATTGGGCACACATTTCAGAATAGCCGCCTCCCTCAATCACGGCTGACATCATCATGCGGTAAACTTTGGCGATGGTGTCGCCGGCCATCAGGGCAAGAAATTCTTTGGCAAGATTCTGTAAAACGTCACGCGGTGATGCATCGGGGGCGGTGTGTGTGATGGTCGTGACCAGAATTTCTGTTCGGTTGGCGACGACTGCGCCAAACAGGTGTTCCTTGGTCGAAAACAGGTTGTAGATGGTTTGTTTCGAGACCCCGGCCTCCGTTGCAATCGCTTCCATGCTGACGCCATAGCCTTGCCCCATAAAAAGCTGGAAAGCGGCATCGATAATCGCAGTCCGCTTGCCGGGGTCAGGACGTCGGCCACGACAGGCGGGCTTATCCAAGCAGGGGGCGTCAGGCGGCATCGGCGGGTCCTTTCTTGTTTCTGTGCTTGGTGGGCTCAGTGGCTTGCCACGGCCATTGGTTTGGGCTTGCGGGCGATTAATACGATGCCAATGGCAGCCAGGGAAATCATCGACATCATCCAGAATACATCCAGGAAGGTGAGTACGGTGGCTTGTTTTTGGACCATGTTGGCGATGGTTTTTGCAGCTGCGGCGGTGCCGTCAAGTCCGGGGTGGCGGTTGGAAAAGTGGAGAGCAAGGTCATGCATGCGGTCTTGCACCACCGGACGGGTGGGGCTGAGGTGCTCGCCAATGCGGGCCCAGTGCAGAGCGCCGCGTTGATCCAGCATGGTGCTGATGCCCGCCAAACCAAAAGCACCGCCCAAATTCCGCATCAGGTTGTAAAGGCCCGATGCGTTTTTTATGCGGTCTGGTGGCAGAGTGCCAAGCGCCAGAACGTTGGCTGGAATGATGGTGAACATGTAGCCTATGCCACGCAGAATCTGTGGGGCGATGAACTGGTCAAAGTCCCAATCAGCGGTGAGCCCGGTGAGCATCCAGTTGGATACGGCAAGCAGGGAAAATCCCAGGCACAGAAGAACGCGCGGATCGACCTTGCGCGAGAGGCCGCCGACAAGAGGAGCGGACAGGAATTGCGACAGCCCGGTGACCAGCATAACGCCACCGATTTGCATGGAATTGAGGCCGCGCACCCGCCCCAGAAATTGCGGCTGTAAATAGACTAAGCCGTAAAGTGCGATGCCAAGGACAAAGCTGAACACGCACCCACTTGTGAAATTGCGATCCGCGAAGGCCCGCAGATCGACAATCGGGTTATGGCTGGTCAGGGTGCGCCAGAAAAAGCCGATTCCGGCCAATCCGGAAATCACCGCGCAGGCGAGAATCGTGCGGTCGGCAAACCAATCATTACGGGCACCATCCTCCAGAACAAAGTCGAGGCAGCCGAGAAAGGTGGCCATCAGCAGCAGGCCGAGAACGTCGAGGCGGCGGATCAACTCCAACTGTGGACGATCGACGTCAATCAATAGCGCGACGGCCAAAGTGACCAATACGCCTGGCACGACGTTGACCAGGAACAGCCAGTGCCAGGACATGGTTTCGGTCAACCAACCGCCAAGGGTTGGGCCGACGGTGGGGGCCAAGGTGGCGACAAGGCCGATCATCACCGTTGTTGAGGCCTGACGGCTGCGTGGCATGATGGTGTAGGCGGCGGCGAAAACGATGGGGATCATTGCCCCACCGATGAAGCCTTGGACAACGCGGAGGATGATCATTTGGCTCATATTGGTGGCCATGGCACAGCCCATGCTGGCGAGGGTGAATCCTCCTGACGAGATGACGAAGGTCCAGCGCATGCCCAGTGCGCGGGAAATATAGCCAGACAGCGGAATCATGATCACTTCGGCGATTAAATAGCTGTTTTGCACCCAAACGATTTCATCGGCGCTGGCAGCTAAGCCAGCCTGAATTTCCGATAAGGACGCGGCGACGATTTGGATGTCGAGAATGGCCATGAACATCCCCACCACCATGGCGAGGAATCCCAGCAACAAACGGGGTGAAACCGCATCTTGGGACGGTGTATGAGTTTCCATGATCTCTTTAACGTTCGGCGGTTTGTGGTGCGGCGTGGGACGTGGGGGCGGCAAATGCGCTGGCCCCAGATAATCCAGGACCGTTGCCACGGGTATCGACCTTGGCTTCCACGGACATGCCGGGCAGCAGCAACGGAGCGGGGGCTCCAGAAGTCACGTGGATTTTTACCGGGATGCGTTGGACGATTTTGGTGAAGTTGCCGGTTGCGTTCTCCGGCGGTAGTAGGCTGAAAACCGCACCGCTGCCAGGGGAGAGGCTATCGAGGGTACCGTGGAGGGTTTGTCCGCGATAAGCATCGACGGTGATCTTTACAGGCTGACCTTGGTGCATCCGGGACAG
>JAFGWD010000271.1 GCA_016937315.1 Rhodospirillaceae bacterium | reverse complement strand
GACCCGTTCTTTGGCACCGGCACCACGGGTGCCGCCGCGAAGCGCCTGGGGCGGCATTTCATCGGCTTAGAACAAGACAGCACCTATATCACCGGAGCCTTGGCACGGATTGACGCCGTTGAAGCGGCCGATCCTGAAGCCATCAAACTGTTCAATAAAAAACAAGAACCCCGCGTCCCCTTCGGCACGGTACTGGAACGCGGCCTGATCGCCCCCGGCGATTTGCTGACCGATGTCCGGCAACGCTTCTCAGCCAAGGTCCGCGCTGACGGCACCCTGATCACCACCGACTGCCGTGGCTCCATTCACCAGGTCGGAGCCGCTGTCCAAGGCTTACCGTCCTGCAACGGTTGGACGTTCTGGCACTTCAAGCGCCAAGGCGAACTGATGCCCATCGACTTGTTACGCCAACGCATCCGTTCGGAAATGACAGGTCTCTTGTAAATTCAAGGACGGGGCGGCAGCCCCGTCATGACCGCACGGCGTACTTTATCCATCACCGTTGGCAATCCTTCAAGCGCCCCCACCCGAACCCAAACCCCCGAACCAAAAGCAGTGGTGGGGTCGGCTAAGTCTGGAACCTGGACCCGAACCACCTTCAAATCTAACGCAAAGTGTGTAAACACATGGTGCACCGGCTGATTGAGCGGCGTAACCAGCCAATTCCGCGCCGCGTCCGGCATCATGAGGGTCGGCATACCGTCTCCCGGCACCCAATCACTACAGGGGAACGCAAACATCCCCCCCAGCAACCCCTTGTCAGGACGACGAATCAACCAAACCTCGTGCCCCTGAGGGGTCTCCCGTTCAACCCAAAACGCCACACCATGGCGATGCGGCTTATTCGCCTTGGGCGGTCGATTGGGGCGAACGGCCACCGTTCCCGCAACACGAGCACGACACGAATCCCCCCACGGACACGCGGCACAATCGGGATTGCGGGGACGACACACCATTGCCCCCAACTCCATCGCCGCCTGTGCAAAATCGCCGGGACGGTCCTCGGGCACCAAAAGTACGGTAACCAGCCGTGCGGTCTTCTTAAAGACCGGCAACGGCGTCGGATCATCAAGCAAACGCGCAACAACGCGTTCGACATTGCCATCTACAGCCGCCTCACGTCGTCCAAAGGCAATCGCAGACACCGCCGCCGCCGTATAGGGGCCAATCCCCGGCAAGGTACGCAATGACGCCACATCTTCGGGAAACCGTCCCTCATGTTCAGCCACCACCGCCCGAGCGCAAGCCAACACATTGCGCGCGCGGCTATAGTATCCCAACCCCGCCCAAGCGGTCATCACATCAGCATCGGCGGCGGCGGCCAAATCGGCAAGGGTCGGCCAACGTTCTAAGAATTTGGTAAAATACGGAATCACGGCGGCAACCGTGGTCTGTTGCAGCATCACCTCGCTCAACCAAACACCATAGGGATCACCCAAACCTCCGGATTCAGGCCGCCACGGCAAAGCACGATGCCCGGCATCATACCAGGCAAGCAAACGCGCTGCCAATTCGGTTGGCGCAGCGGACAAAGCAGAGGAAACAACAAAGACCATGGCCTCTTAAGTGCCGTCGCAACACAAGCCCGTCAAGAGCATGCCGTTTTTCACCAAAATCGCTTATGATGCCGACATGAAGAAAGCCGCCCCACAGCCACCGGCTCCACCACGACGCCGCAGACGCCCTCACCCTCTGGGGATGGCCGTGGCGGCTGTGGTGCGCCCAATCGTCGGACGCAAAGGCTTCGTCGAAGCCGATATCCTGACCCGTTGGAGCGAAATCGCGGGGACCGAAATCGCCACGCATAGCCGCCCACAACGCCTATCCAAGCCACGCAGCGGCGAAGTGGGAGGCCCGATCCTGCTGATCCGCGTCGCCTCCGCGCCCTTTGCGACTCTGCTGAGACATCAAGAAACAGAACTCTGCGATCGCATCAATCGCTATTTCGGTTTCATTGCCGTGACACGCGTCAAAATCGTCCTCGGCAGTTTGCCCCTCCCGCCGCCGCCGCCAGAACCGCCCGCGCCGCTGCCGCCGCTATCGGCTGAGGAAAACGCCCTCATCGCCACCGTCGATGACCCGGACCTTCGCACGGCTTTGGAAAACCTGGGGCGGTCGATTCGCGGAAGAAATTGCCACCTCGGGGGGTGACAGAAAGAAATCCGCGCTTTATCTGTTGGTCTCCGGCTTTTCAGGAGGTTTCCCCCGTGTTTTCACTCTCTCGCCGTCTGGTTCTCACCGCTTTTTCTGTATTCCTGATGCTGCCGGGCATGGCGCGTGCGGCGGCCCCCGCTGAGGACCCGCGACTCGCCGACTTAACCATGGGCCGCGCCGATGCGCCGGTCACGATCATCGAGTACTCATCCTACACCTGCCCACACTGCGCGACCTTTCGCCAAGAAATCCGTCCGTGGCTGATTGCGACCTTCGTCAAGACTGGCCGCGCACGTCTGGTGTTTTCTGACTATCCCTTGGACGGCTTGTCAATGGCCGCGTCCTTGCTGGTCCACAGCGCCCCACCAGAAACCGCCGAGGCCCTCTCCGAAACCTTATTTTCTGAACAACGGCAATGGGGTATGGCGCAAAACCCACGCAAGGCACTGTCCGCTCTCGCCGGATTGGCCGGAATGTCGCAAAAAGCCATTGACGCGGCATTGGACGATCAAGCCTTGTTCCAAGGCATTCTCGACAAACGCAAACGCGCCGCAAAGATCCACGACGTCGATTCGACTCCAACACTCGTCATCAATGGCCGCAAGATTGCCGCCAACAGCTCCCGCAAGGAACTCACCGAGATGATTGAAGCCGCCGAAGCCGAGGCAAAGGTCAAGCCTTAGCCCTAGCGAATCCCTTCGCGTGAATCGCCACTTGGCAGCGACAACCATCCAGGCATAATCGCCGGATGATCCAGTTCACCAAGCTACGCCTTTCAGGTTTCAAATCTTTTGTCGAGCCGACGGAACTCCTGGTCGAACCAGGGTTGACCGGAGTCGTCGGCCCAAACGGCTGTGGCAAGTCCAATCTGGTCGAGGCGATGCGGTGGGCAATGGGGGAAACCTCCGCCAAGCAAATGCGCGGCAGCGAAATGGATGACGTGATTTTTTCCGGCAGCCGCAACCGCCCTGCCCGCAACATTGCCGAAGTCACGCTGACCCTGGATAACCACAGCCGCACCGCCCCCACGCCGTTGAACACAGCCGATGAACTGGAAGTCAGCCGCCGTATCGAACGCGGCTGCGGTTCGGCTTATCGCGTGAATGGCAAAGAAGTCCGCGCCCGCGATGTGCAATTGCTGTTCGCCGACGCCGCCACCGGGGCGCGTTCAACCGCCATCGTCTCACAGGGTCGAATCGGTGCGCTAATCGCCGCTGCTCCTGCCGAACGCCGCGCCTTATTGGAAGAAGCCGCCGGCATTTCCGGTCTGTATTCTCGCCGCCACGAAGCTGAATTGCGTCTACGTGCCGCCGAGAATAACCTGACCCGCTTGGATGATGTGCTGAACGCCCTGAGCACGCAAAAACAGGGATTGGACCGCCAAGCCAAACAAGCCGCACGATATCGCACTTTATCCGACGATATCCGCGCCCTGGAAATCGCTCTCACCCATCGCAATTGGAACGAAGCGCTTGCCGCCCGCGATGCGGCATGCACGGCATTGGCCGAAGCCGAAGCCTTCGTTACCACCACAGCAACGGCATCCGCCGAGGTCGCCACGCAACAAGCCAACGCCTTTGCCGACATCGAACCAGCACGAATCGCTGCCAATTCCGCTGGAACCACGTTGCAACGCCTGATACTGGCCCGCGAATCCCTGGACCAGGAAGAACGCCGCCTGGACCGCGCCACACGCGGCAATGCCGAGCGCCTCGCCCAAATCGAAGCTGACATCAGCCGCGCCGACGCACAATGTACCGATGCAGAACGCCGACGCG
>JAFGWD010000270.1 GCA_016937315.1 Rhodospirillaceae bacterium | reverse complement strand
GACAAGGCATAAATCCCGCGATGCACATTGGCATAGCCGGTGCGATACATCGTATCCATGGTCTCCAGAACCACGGCAGGCTTTTGCGCCGAAGCCGCACTATCCAGGAATACCAACGGCTTACCGTGCATGGTCGTGGACAAGATGGGAAAATCCCGACGCACCGCCGCAATATCGAAACCAGACTTCGCGTTCACCGTCACAATCCTTCCCACCGGCCCGTTCATGACGTCACCCCTCTGGCATTGTCCAACCAACCTGTAGCGTGGGCACCAAAAGCAGTACGAACCGCATCGACGGAAATCATATCCAAGGCCTCGCCCAGGAAGGCCCGCAGCAACAAGGCACGCGCCGTCACCACGTCAATGCCTCGCGCCTGCAAATAGAACACCTGATCATCGTCCAGTTCCCCCACCGTCGCGCCATGGCTGCACTTCACATCATCGGCATAGATTTCCAGCTCAGGCTTGCAATCGACCCGCGCCGAACGCGACAGCAACAACGCCTTGTGCAACTGATTGCCATTGATGCGTTGTGCATTGCGGTGGACATGCACCCGCCCCTGATAAATACCATGGCTTTTGTCATCGAGAATCCCCTTGAACACCTGATCGGTGATGGTTTCTTCCGCGATGTGATCAACCACCGTGGTGGTATCGCAGGTCGCCTCGCCCCGCACCGCATAAGCGCCATGCAGTTTGGCTTCACCACCCACGCCCTGCATCTTCAAACGCATTTCATGGCGTGCGGTTTTTGCACCCAATTGCAGCACAAAGCCTTCGTAATGCGCCTTCGCCGGAACAGCGCAACGCCCCAGCGAAACATGAGTGGCCTCGGCACCTTGCGCTTGCAGAACGTAATGGTTCAGGCGGGCTCCCTCGCCCATGCAGAGGTCGGTCACCGCATTCACCGCATAAACCCCTTTGGCCGGGCCGGTGAAGGTTTCCACCAATGTCATCTCAGCCCCTGCACCCAACAGCAGCAAAAAGCGCGGAAAGGCCAGGTGCGGCATGACATCAACCGTAGCCAGAGCCACCACTTCAACGAGGGGAGCAACGCTGACACCTTCGGCAACCCGCACCACCACGCCATCATCCATATAGGCCGTGGCCAAGGCAGCCAGTGGTGCCCCCGCAAAGTCCGCGCCTCCACCATCAAGCGCCTGGATCACCGCGTCGTCACCGGCGTCCAGAGCCTCACGCAAACACCCCACCGCCAAGCCGGGGATATCAACCTGCGACGACAGACTCTCAACATACTGACCATTGACCAGAACAATACGCAGGACCGCACCCGCCAGCCCTGCACCCTCAACAGGTTCTGAAACATCAGATAAAGCCGCCGCACAGGAAAACGGCAGCGTTTCCAAGTCCTTCAAGCGGGTATAGCGCCACGCTTCGACCCGTGCATGGGGGAGGCCCTGGGTACGGTACGACTCTGCGGCCATCGCCCGCAGCGTTGCCACCCGAGAATCATGCACACCGGGCAGAGACGCGGAGATTTTCGCGTAATCCTGCAACAACGGGGTCATTGGAAGATGTGTCATCAGCCCCCCCTTACGCTGCACTGCCGGTATAGTCGGCATACCCGGTTTTTTCCAATTGCCGCGCCAAGTCTGGGCCGCCGGTTTCGGCGATCCGGCCATAAGCCAGCACATGCACCACGTCAGGCACGATATAATCCAACAAGCGCTGATAATGGGTAATCACCAAGAACGAACGTTCCGGACTCCGCTGGGCGTTGACGCCCTCGGCAACGATCCGCAACGCGTCAATATCAAGGCCGGAATCGGTTTCATCCAGAATCGCCAGTTTCGGCGTCAACACCGCCATTTGCAGCATTTCGTTGCGCTTTTTCTCGCCGCCAGAGAAACCAACATTCAAAGGCCGTTTCAGCATGTCATCAGGCAAATGCAACGCCTTAGCCTTCTCCCGCAGCACTTTCAGGAACCCCATCGGGTCCAATTCCTTTTCTCCGCGTGCTTTCCGTTGTGCGTTCAACGCGGTTTTCAAAAAAGTCGTGTTGGTCACACCGGGAATTTCCACAGGATACTGAAAGGCCAGAAAGATCCCCAAGGCGGCACGATCTTCCGGTTCCAATTCCAGGACATCAACGCCATCAAACATGACCGACCCACCGGTCACCGTATATCCCGGACGTCCAGAAATCACATGCGCCAGAGTGCTCTTCCCAGAGCCGTTCGGCCCCATAATGGCGTGCACCTTGCCGGGTTCGACGACCAACGAAACCCCCTTCAGGATTTCCTTACCTTCGACGCTGACTCGCAAATCCGTGACGATCAAACCCTTACTCATTGGTCTTTTTCTCCTTGTTCACGGCGTCAGCCGACACTGCCTTCCAGACTGATCCCCACCAACTTCTGCGCTTCCACGGCAAATTCCATGGGCAGATTTTGCAGGACTTCTTTACAGAACCCATTGACGATCAAGGCCACCGCTTCCTCTGGCTTCAAACCACGCTGACGGCACAGGAACAATTGATCGTCACTGATCCGTGCCGTCGTCGCCTCATGTTCGATGGTGGCTATCGGCATGCGGCTTTCAATGTAAGGCACGGTATGTGCGCCACACCGATCGCCAATCAACAGACTGTCGCACTGACTATAATTGCGTGCGCCTTCCGCCCCCGGCAAAACACGAACCAAGCCGCGATAGGTATTATCGGAGCGCCCGGCGGCAATGCCTTTGGAAACGATGGTGGAGCGCGTGTTCTTGCCGATGTGGATCATCTTGGTCCCGGTGTCGGCCTGCTGTGCGTTGTTGGTGATGGCAACGGAATAGAACTCACCCACCGAGTCATCGCCTTGCAGGATGCAACTGGGGTACTTCCAGGTCACGGCGGAACCGGTTTCCACCTGTGTCCAAGAAATCTTTGACCGTTTGCCACGGCACACGCCGCGCTTGGTAACAAAGTTATAGATGCCGCCCTTGCCTTCGGCGTCGCCAGGATACCAATTTTGCACCGTGGAATATTTGATTTCCGCATCACCCAAGGCGATTAGCTCAACCACCGCTGCATGCAACTGATTCTCATCGCGCTGCGGTGCCGTACAGCCCTCCAGATAACTGACGTAGCCCCCCTCTTCGACAATGATCAAGGTGCGTTCAAACTGGCCGGTATTTTGGGCGTTAATCCGAAAATAGGTGGACAACTCCATCGGACAACGCACCCCCTTGGGCACGTACACAAACGACCCATCGGAAAACACCGCCGAATTCAAACACGCGAAGTAGTTATCGCCCTGCGGAACCACAGACCCCAAGTAGGTTTTTATCAACTCGGGTACGCGCTGCACGGCTTCAGAGAACGAGCAGAAAATAACCCCTTTTTCTTCCAGCTTAGCCTTATAGGTGGTTGCCACAGAAACGCTGTCGAACACCGCGTCCACCGCCACCACGCCCGCCAGAATTTCCTGCTCTTTCAGCGGAATACCCAGCTTCTCATAGGCATCCAGCAGGTCGGGATCAACCTCGTCCAGGGATTTCGGGCCGTCGGTCTTGGACTTCGGCGCGGCATAGTAAGACAGGCCTTGGTAATCAATGGCAGGATACGAAACCTTTCCCCATGTCGGTTCCTCCATGTTTTTCCACAACGCCAACGCCTTCAAACGCCAGTCCAATAGCCAGTCCGGTTCCTTCTTACGGGCCGATATGAACCGCACCGTCTCTTCGGACAGCCCAACCGGCAAGACATCCATCTCGATATCGGTGACGAAACCGTATTTATAAGTTCCGGTCAGATCGTGCACCGTATCGACGGTTTCAGTGGTTGATGTCATCGGTTCGGTTCTCCTTCTTGCGCCTGCAAGGCCAGCGTATGTCGTGCAACAATGCTGCCAACCAAATCCGTGGGCTCCATGAAACGTGATTCCGGCAACATATCGATCAGACGCACGTCATTTAAGGACTGCCGGATCGCCGTGTTCACAGCATTCCAGTGACCACTCATTGGGCACTGATCGGTCAATGCACAGCATTCTCCGGAGTCCTCAACACAGCCCGTCACCGCTATGGGGCCTTCCAAAGACTCGATAACCTCGGTCATAGAAATCACCTCTGGACGCCGGGCAAAACCATAGCCACCATTCGCGCCACGCACCGATTGCAAGATCTCAGCCTTCGTCAACTGTTTCAAAATTTTCGAAACCGTCGGCAGCGGCACACCGGACGACGCCGATAAATCTGCGGCAGAACGTAACGCCTGCCCCCGCAACAAATCACAGAGCACCACCACCGCATAATCCGTCAATTTGTTGACTCTCAGCATCGGGTATTCCCTCAATCCGTTACGGCCTAACGAAACCTTGTTCCACCTTAACTTTCCCAGGATCGCAAATGCGAATCGTTCGCATATACAGGACCAAAACAGTACAGTATCTGAATTAGTCTTTTCCGCTTCGCTGTCAACCCGCAAAAATTGACATCACGCAAGATTACGCTCCACCCCCAACCCCAGGATACGCAACCAAGAGCATCACAAAACCAACAGGAGCGCGAGACCACACATACCCCGCTTTGTGTTTAATCCATGTCTTGAGCCAAGAGCCGACTCGGAACTAAGGTAGAAAAATCACAAGCCCCACCCCAACAGGACAACCATGTCATTTCACCACCTCAAGACCATCGGCTGCTTGAACCCCGGTCCACGTTTGCGGGACGGAGAACCCAACGCTGCCGAATGTCTGAAAACCGAACCCATGTACCAGGCCTATTTCACGGTCAACCGCTACACCCTACGGCATCAAACCTTCGCTGGCGGCTGGACACCCCCTTTCACCCGTGAGATCTTTGAACGCGGGCAAGCCGTTGCGGTCCTGCCCTACGACCCGGTTATCTACCGCGTGGTCCTGATTGAACAATTTCGTGCCGGGGCTTTGATCGCGGGATGGAAACCTTGGTTGATTGAAATCGCCGCAGGCATCATCGAACCTGGAGAGACCCCCGCAGAAGTCGCCCGCCGCGAAACCGCAGAGGAAACCGGCCTCACCGTCGGACGCTTGGAATTCATCGCGCATATTTTGTGCACGCCTGGCGGGTCATCGGAAACCCTTGCCATTTATTGCGCCGAGGTCGACTCCGAAAAAGCCCCAGAACTCGCCGGATTGGCCCATGAGAACGAGGACATCCGGGTTTTTTCCATGACCGCACAAGACGCCATTGCCCTGTTGGAGGCTGGCACTATCGATAACGCCAGCACACTCATCACCTTGCAATGGCTTGCCCTGAACCACACACGCATTCGTGCCGCATGGCAGAACAGAAAGGATCTGCGATGACCTCTTGCGACCCCTTGATCGACGGGGCTTGGCTGGCCGCCCACTTGGGTGCCCCAGATATTGTGATCCTGGATGCCACTGGCTTCCTTCCCACCGATCCCCGCAATGCAAAGGCCTGCTTTCTGACGGCCCGCATCCCCGGTGCCCGCTTCTTCGATGTTGATGTCATCGTTGACCCGGCCAGTTCCTTGAGCCATGCCATGCCGCGCCCTGAAACCTTCTTATCAAAGGTCAGCAAGTTGGGGGCCGGTGACGGTCTGAAAATCGTCGTTTATGACGCCAACGGTGGTCATTCCGCCGCCATGCGAGCTTGGTGGATGTTCCGTGCCTTCGGCCATGACGAGGTGGCGGTGCTGGACGGCGGCTTACCCAAATGGCAGGCCGATGGCCACCCCATCGAAGACGGCCCAGAGCGCCCCATTGGCCCCCGCGATTGGCGACATTTCACACCACGCGAAGGCGGGCCACGCGTTGTGTCCCTCTCTGAAATAGAGGAGAATCTAGAAAAGCCTACCGCCGTGTTGACGGACGCCCGCGCCGCCGAACGTTATGCTGGAACCGCCCCAGAACCTCGCCCTAGCCTTGCTTTTGGCCATGTCCCCGCTGCCATTAATTTGCCCCACGCGGACTTTTTCAACGCCGACAAGACCGTTAAATCGCCCACAGAAATCCGTGCGATTTTCGCCGGGGCCCATGTCCCATTGGACGCCACGCCCCTGATCGCCATGTGCGGAACCGGTGTCACGGCTTGCGTTATTGCCTTCGCCGCGTATCTTGCGGGAAAGTCTGATGTCGCAATTTATGATGGATCGTGGGAGGAATGGGGCAACACTCCCACGCTTCCCGTCACCACCGGCCCACGCCCCTGACGCCACCCAAGGAATGCCTGACCCCATGAAAAAAGACACCCTCCTGACCCACAAGGGCCGCTCCTCCGCTTACTTTTCGGGAAGCGTAAATCCGCCGGTCTATCACGTCTCCACCGTTACCTTCCCTTCCATGGCCGCAATGGCGGATGCCCAAGGCGACCACCTCAACGCGTTTTATTACGGGCGCATGGGAACACCGACGACCATGGCCTTCGAAGAAGCCGTCGCCGCAGCGGAAGGGGGAGAACGCACCATTGCGGTCCCCTCCGGCTTGGCCGCGATTGTCGGAACCTTGACTGCACTGACTCAGCCCGGCGACCACATTCTGGTCTCCGACAGCGTGTATGG
>JAFGWD010000269.1 GCA_016937315.1 Rhodospirillaceae bacterium | reverse complement strand
GCCTCATTCTCGCGGGCAAGGGTGACATCTGGATTGGACACATCGACGGCTTTGCCCAAGCGGCCCGACGCGGCGCACCTGTGGTGCTAACGGCCATTACCGCTTGGTCAGAAAAGTTTCAGTTCCTCACTTTGGATACGGAAGCCACGTCACCACAAGATCTTGCCATACGGTTGCATGCCAACGGCGAAGCCCTGGCCGTCGTCCCCCAGGGCAGCCCTGCCCACGCCTTTTTAGACGCCATGACAGGTACGGGCCTCCCGAAGTTCAAACTGATTCCTGCATCACCGCAATACGCGGGAATTGGCCTCAGCCGTGGTCAGATTCGCCACCTCATGGTGCCAGAACCCTTAGCATCAGGACTGATTACCAAGTTCCCGCAACTGCGGCGAATTGGAAGCCTTGCCGATATTCCCTCTGGGCACCCAACAGACCCAGCCGGATTGCCGATGGCGGGCGTTGCTGTGCGAGCAGAGTGCCTCGCCGCTGAACCCGCCCTCATTGCTGACCTGACCGCAAAAATGCGGGCCTGGACAGAACGCAACCATGACAACCCCGCAGCGATTCTGCCCATTTTGCCCGCCGATACACGGGCCGCCGTGGGGGAAGAGGTTCTGGCGAACTCACTGCACCATGACCCCCTAAAGGTCGAGCATGCCGCACACGCCAAGGAAGCGGTACGGCGGGCCTTGGCGATTCTTGATGGTCCGCACCCTGTGGCGGATAGTTTCTTTGCACCGGCATCACCGTGAATTTTATCATTCTGACCAGCCTCGCGGTTGCTCTGGGCTACGCCGCCACGGCAACTTTTGGCGCCGCGATGATGCCACCTCCACCAGAGATCCTGCGGAGGCTGGCATCCCTCACTATGACCGGGGAGCTTTTTGTCGAAGCGTTGCACACCTGCGTACGCGGCCTCTGTGGAATCTTACTTGCCAATCTCTTGGGTATCGGACTGGGTCTGTGCGCCGGATTGATCCGGCCCATGGACCGCCTGTTTCGTCCGCTGCTCACCGCCCTCAACGCCTGTCCACCTGTCGTCTGGATCTCTCTCGCCATGGTGTGGATGGGGACTGGCGGCGGTGTGCCCGTTTTCGTGGTCGCCGCAGCCACCCTGCCGCCGGTGTTTCTCTCCACCGTCGAAGGCATTCAAGCGATTGACCCACGCCTCATTGCGATGAGTCGCCTATACCGCGTTCCGTTCCTCGTCCGTCTGAAAGGCCTGACCATCCCCAGCGCTTTTCCCTTTTGGCGCACCGCTTTCGCCCACACGGCGGCTGCCGCGTGGAAAGTCGCAACAGTAGCCGAATTCCTGGGCAGTGCAGATGGCATCGGCGCACGAATCTACTGGTCATATCACCGTCTTGAAATGGCAGATTTGTATGCCTGGACACTCGCCATTGTCGGTTTTGGCATCATCATTGACACAGGCCTGATTTCCCGACTGCACAGCAAACGCACGCCTGTATTCCCAAAAAGGGGGAGACGATGAGGCTACACCTGCACAACATCGTCAAAACCTATGGCGACCGCGTGATCTTAAAAGACATTGCGTTTCACCTCGATAAGGGTGAGTGCGTTCGCTTGGTTGGTCCTTCCGGTCTCGGGAAATCGACTCTCCTGGAAATCGCGGCCGGGGTGACGCCACCAGACTCCGGACACGTCGTGCATAATGGGCGAATATCCATGACATTCCAGGACGATGCCCTTCTGCCATGGGCCAATGCTGAAGCCAATCTGGCCTATGCTCTGGCCTGTCGACCAGCACAAAAAGACTATATCCGGACATGGTTGACGCGTTTCGACCTGCCATTCACACTGCATCCGGCAGAAATGTCCGGCGGCATGCGCCGCCGTCTATCCCTTGCGCGTGCCTTCGCAGCACAAGCCGACATCCTTTTCTTAGACGAACCCTTTGCCTTCCTTGATGCCATCTGGCGGCAACATGTGGCCGACATGATAGATGCGGCAACCCAAAGCGGAAGCGCCGTCCTCTTTTCAACTCATCAATCAGAGGAAATGCCACGGTCATGTCGCCGGTCCATGACCATTGACGGTCATGGGGGCCTCACCCCTTGTTGACACAGGTCTCGTCTGGCAGAACGACCACGGACTCAGTGATCTTCGGTTCCCAATCTGGAATCCAGGACGGATCGGGTACCCTGCCATTGCCGAGATTACGAATCACCGCACGGCCCATATCAATAATCGCCTCATGGGTGCTGGCACCGATGTGCGTGCTTGCCCACAGGTTTGGTAGGGTCAGCAACGCCTGATCCAGGCAAGGTTCCCGCACAAAAACATCGAAGGCCGCACCCGCGATGATGTTGTTCTTGAGGGCATCCTTCAACGCAGCCTCATCGACAATGCCCCCACGCGCCAGATTCACCAACACCGCCGTTGTCTTCATCAACCCCAATTCCCGCGCACCAATCATGTTGCGCGAAGCGGGTGTGAGCGGCAGATGCAATGTCACCACGTCCGATTCGGACAGCAACGTGTCGAGACCAACGGCACGCATATCGTGCTGTGCATAAAAATCTGGATCGTCGCGAATATCGTGGACCAACAGGTGGCAACCGAACGGCTTGAGCAGCGCCACCAAGTCCTTGCCGATATGGCCACAGCCAACAATACCCACCGTCTTACCGGTGAGCGTATTGCCAACCTGACGGCGCCAGATGCCGTTTCGCACTTCACTGTTGACGACCTGGACCTTACGCAGCGCGGTCAGGATATAGGACAGGGTCAGTTCCGACACCGAACGTTTGTTGATACCGGGTGTCCAGCCGAGCAACACACCGTGGCGAATCATCGCGTCGAGATCCAAGGTATCCAGCCCGACCCCGATCTTGGAGATCAGCTTGAGTTCCGGCACCGCCCTGAACACTGCGTCGTTCATTTTTTCGGTTCCAATCGCCGCCCGATCATGGCCTTTCAGGAACGCAATGAGTTCGTCTCCTTCAAGATCACGCAGATCATCATTGAAATCGGCGTCAGGATAGGCCGCCAGAAGCTCGGCCCGAAGTTCAGGAACACGGGTGAAATGGGGTGCACAAACAGCAATACGGCTCATAACGATAAGATCTTTTCGTAATCTCGGGGAAGCGTGTTGATCTACCGCTCACAACGTGGGGCGACCTGTCCAGGGATCATCGCCTAGGACGTAAACTCATAAATCCCGCCGGTTGCGCCGGAGCGATTTCGTTCGTCCGAACAGGAGAAAAGCGTAGACCGTAGCG
>JAFGWD010000268.1 GCA_016937315.1 Rhodospirillaceae bacterium | reverse complement strand
GGTATTCATCTTCGCCGACGAGCCCACCTCGCGTCTCGACCCGATCATCCAGCGAGAAATCGTCGAGCTGTTGGTCGGCGTCGCCCGCGAACAACAGTGTGCATTGCTTCTGGTGAGCCACGACATGGCGCTGATCGACCACGCATGTGATCGCCGCATTGCACTTTAGTTTTTTTTCGAGTGCCCCTCTTTCAAGGCCAATCCCCTGGCTGGGAAACTTCCGCAGGGAGAGGGGGAACGACCGTAACGTCAGTTTCAGTCTACCTGTCTTATGGAAGGTATAAAAATGAAGCGTATCGTATTGTGTTCCACCGCTTTGGCTTCTGGGTGCCTCGTCGCCGTGGCGGCACAGGCCGCCGATCCCATCCAGCTCACGCTCGGCGGCTACATGGAATACTGGATGGCCGGAGCCAGTCAGAGCAGCAGTTTTGGAAATCGGGTGAACAACTTTGACATCCAGGGCGATTCTCAAATCTATTTCACAGGCAAAACCACTCTCGACAACGGCGTAGAAGTCGGCGCACGGGTGCAGATCAGTTCGGGTTCCGACTACAATGACCCCTATGTGCAACGCTCCTACATGTGGATGAGCGGCGATTATGGTAAGGCCATCGCCGGTAAGTATCGCGATGTGGTCTGGCTGACCCACAATTACGCGCCGGAAGCGTCACACCTCGATTCAGGCCTGGGCGGTTCCGACTTTTACCAGATTCTCCCGGTCAGTTCCGGAAAAGGGGTCAGGGCTCTCGATCCGAACCAGAAACCGACAAACTACGCCAATAAGATCCTTTATTTGACACCGAGAGCTTACGGTTTCCAATTCGGGACATCATTCACGCCCTCGAACAACACCTCAGGCGACAACGCCAGTGAGACGTCCGAAACCATCATCCAAGACGCCGAATTCGACCAGGCTTGGGCTTGGGCACTCTCCTACAGCGGAAATTTAGCGGGAGTCGGCCTTAACGCCGCAGTCGGCTACGACTTCATCAACGGCCGTCAAGACAACACCATCAAAAAGGGAGGCGACGTACACAATTTCCAGACGAGCATCCTCCTCTCTTATCAGGGGTTCTCGCTCGGTGGGTCGTTCAATCGCATGGCCGCGCCAACGGACAGTTTTTATTACGACAAAAATGGTCGCGCCTGGGAAATCGGCGTTGGTTACGCCGAAGGGCCGTATGCCGTGTCGCTGGCTTACGTGAACTCCTCAACCCGCGGCGTCGACATGTCCAACACCACCCTTCCGAATTTGACAGGCACCCACGATATGGCCGACTTCTACCGCATGGGCGCACGCTATACCCTTGGCCCGGGCGTCGACCTGTGGGGTGCGCTCGCGTATCTCGACGCCCAATCCCATACCGGAAACAAGGCTGACGGGAACGAAGGTGCCATTGGCGGCGCGATCGGCCTCCGTCTGGACTTCTGATAGATCGGTTCCCCAGAGGATGGTTTCTCACCCCTCTGGGGATTTCAAGCAACTGGCAAACCTGTCTATAGGGAGGTCATTTTATGATTCGATTCCACGGCTTTACACGGATGGCCTGCGTAACGGCCGTCGTGGCCCTGTTATGTCCAGGCGAAGCCTTTGCCCACAAGGTGATCCACCGCCTGTCAATTGAAGGCAATGCGATAGAGGGACGGATTGGGTATTTCAATGCCGGATGGGCAGCGAACGCTCCCGTCCAAGTAAAAGACGACCAAGGGCGCGTCCTCTTTGAAACGCACACCGACGCCGAAGGTCATTTCCGTTTTATTCCAACCGAAACCACAGCGCACACTATTCATGCCAACCTCGGCGGAGGGCATGTCCTTGATGTGCGTATCGAAGCCACCGATTTACCACCCAACGTGGCCGCCAAGGAGGAGGCCTCCGATGCACCACCGAAGAAACGCTCCGTCTGGCAAATTTTGATGGGGCGTTAACGCCCCGTCCTTCGCCGCAGACGAGGGGGACGCCCCTCTCCCTGAGGCTTCCTTATCGCCGGAAGAGTCGCGGAAATTCATAAAACAAGCCTGTTCCAATTGAACGGAACAGGCTCTGGAGCGCACTTCGGAAACGACAGAGTCTATGGGATGCCCATAGGCGTCATCACGAATCCCATCCTTTGAAAGATGAACAATCCCCAACCTGCAGCGCACGAGCGCGTCGCATTGGTCTGATGGTGCCCGCTGGGGGACTCGAACCCCCACGCCCAAAGGGCTACGGATTTTAAGTCCGTTATGTCTACCGATTCCATCAAGCGGGCAGCGGCATGACCCTACCCAACGCCGAAGGATGTGGCAAGAGCCTGGACGGATGTCTTGCACCATTCTTCGTGCCGCAGTAGGTAAAGGTTCCGGTTTTTGGGGTGGTTTTTCGATGATCGAATTCGATAACGTAAGCATGCGCTTCGGCGACCTGTCCGTTCTGGAGCACCTGACGCTGACCTTGGACGAACGGCGCGTGGCTGTGGTTGGTGCCAACGGGTCTGGAAAAAGCACCTTCGCCCGCCTGCTGAACGGCTTAATTACGCCAACCGAGGGTACGGTCAAGATCGACGGCCTGTCCACAAAGGCAGACGCACGGGCAATCCGCCGCAAGGTCGGTTTCGTGTTCCAGAACCCAGACAATCAAATTGTTTACCCTCTCGTCGAAGAAGACATCGCGTTCGGTCTGAAAAACCTGAAACTGCCCAAGGCCGAAATCGCCACACGCGTCGATGCGGTGCTGGCGCGTTATGGCATGGAAACCTTGCGCCAACGTTCAGCACACCTGTTATCCGGTGGACAAAAACAAATGCTGGCGATTTCCTCGGTCCTGGTGATGGAACCGGACTATGTGGTCTTTGACGAACCCACGACATTGCTGGATTTACGGAACAAGCGCCGTGTCGCCAAGGCAATCGCCGCACTGCCGCAAACCGCCATCGTGGTGTCTCACGATTTGGACTTTTTGACCGATTTTGAGCGGGTTCTGGTGTTCGAGGCGGGGCAGATTGTGTGCGATGCTCCACCGTCCCAGGCCCTTCCGTTCTATCGCAACCTCATGGCCGCCGAGGACATGGGCAATGTTTGAAATTTGCCTGTCTCGCATCACATGGCTGCACCGCCTGCCTGCGGGATTCAAGCTGCTGGTTCTGGCTTTCACCGGTGCTGCCGTGTTTCTGACCAACGATCCACGCATTCTTGGGGGATTCATCGGATTTGCGGCCCTGCTCCCTCTCTCCGCTTGGCTGCCTTTGGCACCGATTGTGAAACAAATCACGCCCGCAGCCACTCTGATTGCAGCCCTCGCCACCTTTCACATTGTCGTCGGTGATCCGGTTTCCGCCTTCCTGGTTACAGCACGTTTGGGCACCGTAATTCTTCTGGCGGTTGCGTTAACGTTGACCACACGCGTTTCGGCCATGGTCGATGCGCTTGAATACTGTTTTACGCCACTTAAATACATCGGAATAAACCCCGCTAAAACCGGCTTGACCTTATCTTTGGCTATTCGTTTTATTCCTGTATTATTCACCATGGTTACGGAAATCCGCGAAGCGCAAAAAGCACGGGGACTAGAAGGCAGCCTGTTCGCCGTCGTCATGCCACTACTGGTGCGTACTTTGCGTATGGCGGATGATCTGGCCGAGGCCATCTCCGCACGTGGTTACGACGGAAACTAAGGACAAAAGGAACGTCAAGATGTCGGTCAAAGATATGGTCTATGCAGCATTGTTCGCCGCGCTGACGGCAGCGCTCGGCCTGTTACCAATGATTCCCGTCCTTCCCGGGGTTCCGGTCACGGCACAGAGCCTCGGGGTCATGCTATCCGGCGCAATCCTTGGGGCAAAGCGCGGACTCATGGCACAAGCGGTTTTTATGGCTCTGGTCGCAGCCGGATTGCCACTGCTGGCCGGTGGACGCGGCGGAATCGGCATCTTTTTAGGCCCCACCGGCGGCTTTGCGATTGGTTATATCCTGGGAGCCTTTGTGACCGGCTGGCTGGTCGAACGCATGTGGTATGGCTTGAACACCATGAAGGCATTCTCCGCCTGCGTGGTTGGCGGCATTGGCATGGTCTATTTGTTGGGGATTCCTTGGCTGGGTGCGGTGTCTAAAATCGGCCTCGCCAAGGCCGCAACAAGCTCTATGATTTTCTTGCCCGGAGACCTGATCAAAGCGGTGCTCGCTGCCATGCTGGCCGTAGCCGTAAAAAAAGCCTACCCGATCATTAAAAGATAGCGCGGACAAAGGCAGATGCACCGCTGAACCCGTGCTGACAGCAGAGGATCAGTAGCGTTTTTATGCCGTCAGGGGGCAGGACCACCGCACGGAGACGCGCAGTGGACAGCACCCCCTCTTTTACATCAGATTCTGTGGAAAATTGCGGCTAGACTCGCGGCGGATCTCTCCCAATGGGAAATACGGCGCGGGTGACGTACGTTTGGCATCCGCAGGTTCGGAGCGCGGGACCTCAGGCGGAAGCGGAGGAACATCTCCACCATCGAAATACACGGCGTAAAGATCGGGACCTAAGATTTCCCGTGCGCTTTTCTTGGCCTGATCCTGCCACCCCAAAGCTTCCAGTGTCGCAAGATTGGTTTCGATAGCGACTTCCACCGTCACCATACGAATGGGATCCTGGCGGCGACGCTGCAATTCTTCTTTCAACATAAACAGATAAAGACGCAGAAAGCGGAAGGCCTTGGACCGGGCTTCACCGACTTGTCGTTGCGCTTCATCGCGCTCCAGACGCAGAGACAAGACCTCCTGATGGAGGCTCTTGTTTTCGACGGACAGGCGCTCACGCTCGGCCTCCATCGCCGCAGCATGGTCAAATACGTGATCAAATTGGCGTTTCAGACGCCGCAGTTCCAGGCGCAAACCGGCAATGATGCCGCGTGTAACGGCTTCGTCATTGGGTTTCGTGCGTGCGGCCATGAAACGGCGAAAGCTGATGACATAAGGCGCAATAGCTTCAACCCTGAGCGGCAGGTCGGCACGCAGGCCGCAACGTTCGAGGCGAACCTTGGCCTCTGGATCGCGAAACAATCCGCGCACAGTCTGTGGAATGATTTGGAACAACTTACCATCGGGGATGCCATCAACGATTTCCACCCAGCGGCGGCAAATCACCGAATCCCGTGGATCGTCCAGACGGTGGCCATGCATCACCGCCGCCATCAGGCGTTGCAGAAAACGGGCCGACGGATCGGCCACAGAGGCGGAAGCAAAAGGCGGCGACATCGCGGTGTCCAACGTTTGAGGAGAACCGATGCTGCACTCTATCCTGTTGGATTTAAGATTCCGTGAATCCGTTTATCTCCGTGTCACTTTTCAACGGCTTCGACCATCAAGGCCGTCCCGTCAACCCCCGTGACGCGCACCACAGTGCCGACAGGCAAATCCGGTCCACTGACCAACCACAACGTATCGCCGAGGTGGACGCGGCCTCGGCCATTCTCGATGGGCCGTTCCAGAAGGCACTCTCGACCAATCAGTTCCGTACCTCGGCGGTTCAGCGTTGGGTGTGGGGTGCTTCCTGGACGATGACGCCAGAGTTGACGTCCAGCGGCCAGAGACACCAGCCCAAGCACGGAGAACATCAGCAGTTGTGCTCCCCATTCTGGCGTCCACCCGAGAAAAGGGGCCGCCAGAATGAGGAAACCATTGACCACCGCAGCGATGCCAAGCCAGAGGAAGACCACCCCCGGCAAGGCCATTTCTAAAGCCCCCAGAATCGTTGCTGCAATCCACCAGTGCCAATAACCAATTGGCGCACTGAAAATTTCAGACACGTTCATGACCACGGTCCGTTGCTATGTGACGTTTCAGAAGACGATGGAGAAGACGTGGGTTTCATGGCCTTGAGGGGCGGCGCAATAGGAGCCGTTGGCGCGTCCGGATTGCCGAACACTTGCTTGGCAATTTCACCAATTCCTCCCAAAGAGCCCAGAACGCTCGACGCTTCCCATGGCATCAAAATCAGTTTGCCGTTGGGAGCGCTGGCGATATCACGCAGGCTTTCAATGTATTTCAAGGCCACGAAATAATTGATGGCTTGCACATCACCCGTGGCAATCGCTTGGGAGACCGACATGGTTGCCTTGGCCTCAGCCTCTGCCGACCTTTCACGGGCTTCAGCCTCGCGGAATGCAGCTTCTCGCGCACCTTCCGCCCTTAAGATTGCGGCCTGTTTCATGCCTTCGGCTTGCAGAATTTGGGATTGGCGCTCGCCTTCGGCTTCCAGGATGGAGGCGCGTTTCAGGCGTTCGGCCTTCATTTGCCGCGCCATCGCATCCACCAGATCGACCGGCGGGCTGATGTCCTTGATCTCGATACGCGTGACTTTGACACCCCACGGATTGGTGGCTTGATCGACAACCGTCAGCAATTCCGCGTTAATTTTGTCGCGCTGTGACAGCAATTGGTCCAAGTCCATGCTGCCCATCACGGTCCGGATGTTGGTCATCGTCAAATTTAAGGTGGCGAATTCCAACTGGCGCACTTCGTAGGCCGCCTTCGCCGCATCCAAAACCTGATAAAAGACCACACCATCGACCGTGACCATGGCATTATCACGCGTAATAACGCCCTGGCTTGGAACATCCAAGACTTGTTCCATCATGTTGAGGCGTGCACCGATACGATCAACGAACGGAATGATGACATGCAAGCCGGGGGGAAGGGTTTTGGTGTATTGGCCGAACCGTTCAACGGTGTATTCCCAGCCCTGAGACACCACTTTGACCCCAAGAAAAACGAAGATTAGGGTCAAAATCACCACGGCAATCGCGAAAACCGGCAACAGGCTTGTCATGCGAAGATCCTTATGTTGCCACCCGAAACGATCCCGAAAAGGCGCGGGTAAGGCATGGGCGGAAGAGTTCAAAAATCGGGCCGGATGATGCAAATGTCAAGGCGTGCTGCCCTTGCCGGAAACCAAAGAGACCGTCAGGTCCCAAGAAAATCGCGTGTTCTTTCAATTGCATCCTTAATACCCATGCGCTCCGCCACAACACCGTCGGGAAATGCGGACAACAACCGTGACGGCAGTGGCGCCAAAAGCACGAAAACGCCACGATCATCGGCGCGGCGGATCAGGCGACCAAAAGCCTGGCGCAGTTTCATGCGGGTCAGACGGTCGGTGTACGCCGTTCCGCCAAACGCCTCGCGTCGCGCCCGATACAGCATACCAGGCCGTGGCCACGGGACGCGGTCAAAGGCGATTAGACGCAGTGACCGTCCAGGCACATCGACACCATCGCGCACCGCATCCGTTCCCAACAGGCAGGTATTTTCCTCGGCACGAAAAAGGTCAATCAAGGTCGAGGTGTCCAGCCCATCCACATGTTGCGCCAACAAATCCAGCCCCGCCTCGGCCAAGGGGCTTTTGATGCGGGCGTGGACATCCTTTAATCGTTGAATGGCGGTGAATAGCCCCAACGCCCCGCCTCCGGATGCCAAGAACAACCCACGCATGGCGGCTGCCAGAGCGTCCGCCCCCGCTGTGCGGCCAATATCGTGAACAATGAACACGCGAGTTTGTTCTGCATAGTGGAAGGGCGATGGCACGGCGGTACGTAAAGCAGGCCGCGTGAAATGTCCGGTGCCCCCGGTCAGAGCTGCCGCATCCCACCCCCCTTCTGGCCCATCCCCGGCATCACGGAGAGTGGCAGAGGTCACCACCATGCCGTGGGCGACATCAGCTAAGGATTGGGCAAAGGGAATGGTCGGATCAATCCAGTGACGGTAAAAACCGAGATCAATATTGCGGCCCTCAATACGCTCGATGCCGAACCAATCCGCATATTCTGGCGGGGTCGTAGCAGAGAGGTCCTTCAACATCGCCCGCCACGCCGCCACCTGTTGCAAGGCACGGTGTTCCAGGGTCCGTGCGGTGGCTTCCATGCGTTGGCGAAAGCTGGCTTCCAGAGTATCCACTTCCTCGGACAGGCGACGGCGTAAAATCGCCGCCAAACCGCGAGCCGGACCGAGGATATCTTCTAGCGCACGGTCGGTAGCGGGGAGAGTCTCCGCCACTTCGGAGCTAAGGGGAGCGGGCGCGACCTCTAAGGAATAAAGGCTGTTGGGCTCTTCGGCGCGGGCCAAGACTTGGTCCTGAACGGACAGCAAAAAAGCCTCGGTTGGGCCGTGGGGTGTGCGTCCCCCCAAGCGGCCTTCCCATCCCGATGCGGGCAATGCACGAGCCGCACAGGACAAAGCATCCAACGCAGCCTCTGCCTCCGCATGACCTGCCACCAAGTCCTCGACCCGGCGTTTGAGGCCCCGTGCACGGGATTTGACACCGCCGCGCATAGAGTCTTCCCCCCCCAGCAGCCAGCGCCGCAGGTCGTGGGTCTCTCGCCCCGTCAGATGCGCGGAAAAAGCCGAATCCGCAG